>JAZUOL010000015.1:0-10748 GCA_045604605.1 Acutalibacteraceae bacterium
AAACATCAACAATATTATCATCAGTCATAATATCAAACGCCATTTTAAGTGCCACATCGTTGTGAGGAAGTTTTTCATGGTCCTGATTTTTAATAAACCAGGTTGTGCAGGGAAGGAGACCTGTTGTTGGGTCAACTGTTCCGTCGGGAGCGAAATGATCATGTTTAGGATTATTACAATGTGTTCCTTTAACAACATAATCATCACCCAATGTTTTTCCGACATCTGCAAAGGTTGCACCCATTGATGCGGATTCGGAATGAACAATACCGTCACCATTTGTTACGTTATAATCCTTACAAAGAGGGAACATTCCTCCGCCATAACAAACGATATCAAAAACCTGTGTACCTGTGTCCATAAGAGCATAAAGATTTTCTTCAAAATCAGCTCTCGCCTGCATATAGTAATCTACTTTCTCGCGTATCAATGCATATTCGTCATCAGAAAGCCATTTTTCTCTTGCCTCCTGATAATAATCGGTGGGACAAAGTGCCCAGATAATTGTAGTTGAACGCACACCTGCTTCAACAACACCCTCTGCAAGACCACTTAATGCGCTTTTAAGAACGTCATCAGGCAAAATACGGAGTGCTACATTAAGGAAATATGCCAATGAGCTTTCGCCTAAAAGGGTAGGAAGGAATTTCTCATAAAGCATTTCATCATCATAAATAATGCTCAGATTATTTGTAAGAATATCACCGATGATATCAGAACCGTCAATAGCGGGAATAACAAAAAGCATTCTCTTAATAAGGTCATAATCTTCAGGGTAGGTTTCCAGATAATTTACACCTATTGTACCTCCCAGGCTTATATTACAAAGTCTTACCTGCTCTGCGCCTGTCTGAGGCAAAACTACATCATGAATATAATGATTGAGTTTTTCTGTTTCGCCTATAATATCACCAAATGAGTCGTAACCGAAATAGTAGATATTCTCTTCACCGACAATTTCTGCCAGGCCCTGAAGAGGAAGCATCTTATAGTAATACGCTTTTATTTCATCAGTCATTTCACTCATAGGGTATTCGTAGCAAGGAACCTCAACAGGTGTGAGATAGTTGCCCTCTGCATCCTTATGTATTGCATAAAGACCCTCATAAGCGCCTCTTTTCATAGCCTCTGTAAGACCTGCATCACTTCTTGTTGCAACGGACATAAGAAGCGGAACAAGTGCCTCTTTAACAAGACCCATAACATCAATTTCTAATGGCCAACCTGTAATATAGTCCCCGTTATCATCTGTCATTCTGCTACCATCTTCATTAAGAAGATAAGTGTCATTCTGACTCATACCATGAACAATAATAACGGGAGTATCTCTGTCATAGTCTGATACATAATTTGTACTTGTTGCTGCTCTTTTAATCGTTGCAGTTTCCTTTGCGGAAACGGGCACAAGCATTGCAGAACAAATCATAACAAGTGCTACAATTAAGCTGACTGCTTTTTTAATTTTCATAAACCCACCTCATAAAAATAAAGTTAACTAAATTTTAACATATTAACTAAATATTAACAATGAAATCATTGCACAACTTTTACCATTAAAACTTGTCAAAAAGCACAAAATAAACTTATATTATTCTATTTCATCAAGGTTTGCACCTTTTGTTTCTTTAACCTTAAGAGTAAATATAATTGCCGCAACAGAAACTGCGGGAATTGAAACCATAAGACACGCCCACCATATAGGCATAGCTGTCATTCCGATAATTGTGGTTAAATAGCCCACTGCAAGACCGATAATAACCAGAAGACCTTCTGCACCAACAACAGATGCCCTTATATCTGTAGGAACTTTTTCCGTCATCATAACATTCATATAGTCCCTGCCAATCCAATATGAGCCCTGGTAAAGACCGGCGAGAGAGCCTATAAGATATGGATTCCAGCTATTGAGAATACCTGCCACAAAAAGTACATATCCCGCAACGCAGGTTATTGAAAAAAACGTTACAGTAACCTTTCTGCCCAGCTTATCAGCAATAAAGCCCGATAGGAATGTTATGGTAGCATAAATAACAGGAACCATAAACAAAGCCTTTGTTATGCTTGCTGTGCTCATTCCTGCACGATGCATTGAAGATTCAAAATACAACGCTATTGCAGGCATTGCGGCATCAAAAATAATGTGAGCAATGATAAGCATTTTTGTATCTTTGTTTGAAAAGATATATTTTACACCATTAAATACACCCGACTGATTTCTCTGGGCTTCTTTCTGTTTCTTTTTAAGAAGCTTTTCGGCTTGCCTTTCTTCATAAGGTCGGGAAAGATATTCTATTCTTTCGTTTATAAATACTTTTGTATCCTTTGCAAAAGCCAAAACCAAGCCAACTGCAATAAATCCAATAATCGCAGGAACGAGGAAAATCTCACGCCATTTTGTTGCGTCATCACCCATAAGGATATCTCGAAGAGTGGGAATAAGAATAACGCCTAAAATACCGAAGCTTTTAAGGAAACTGTAAATCTTAGCTCTGTGTTTGTGGGGGGCTTCTTCAAGAATATAAATAATCTGAATATCATGTCCCATAAAGAAGCTGATGATTGCAAAGCCAACCAGAAACATTATGTAGCTTGAAGACAAATGAATAACGAAAAGTCCTGCTGCCATTCCCAGGGTTGAAAGAACAAAAAGCGGCTTCCTCCCCCATTTATCTGCAAGAGCTTTATAAAATGGTGTGAAAATTCCGAGAACATAGGTGAAAACGCCTATACTTGAATGGAAAGCAAGTCCGTCCTCATAGGTATAATATTTTCCCATAAATGGATTGTTCACAAAAAATTCAGTTATAAAAGAGGACTGAACCGTAACGGTCAGGTTGCTTGTAACCTCATCAAGAATGTTGACAATTGCAATGAGAAGAAGCAAAACAAAGAAATATTTGCTCCCCAAATTTCGATTTTGGGCCTTATTCAGCTTTGCAAGCTGACGTTTTTCTCGTTGCATGATTTTATTATTGTTTGAATCACTCACTTAACTCACCTTATTAAAATATTTCTATAACACTTATATTTTTTTAACACATTCAAAAGCACTACGGGTAGCATCAGCAATTCTGCCCGCTTTTTCCCCATCACCAATTATGTATACTTTTTCTATTTCGTCTTTCAACTCTTTATAGAGTGAATTATCACTTTTTACGCCCAAAGAAAGCACAACACAATCTGCTTTCATTTCGGTTTTTTCGCCTTTTTTATCTTCAACAACAATGCTATTCCTGTTAATTGCAACAAGCTTTTTCGAGGTATAGAAGCTGACGTTTTTAGCTTGAAGTCTTGGTAAAATATCGTTAATATGCTGGTGCCACACTCCTTTTGCAATTTCATCTGCCATTTCAACCACACTGATTTCGTTATTTGCCAGAGTAAGCAATTCCGCAGTTTCAAGCCCGGTCATACCGCTACCAATAAGAGCGATTTTTTTATTTTCAAGAATCACATCACCGTTGAGAATTTCAGTTGTGATGTAAACATTTTCACCATTTATGCCATCAATGGACTTTGGTCTGACAGCACTTCCCCCGGTTGCACAAACAACTGCATAGGGCTCAAATTCTTTAACAAATGCTACATCAACATTTTTGTTAAGCAAAAACTCGACCCCAAGTTTTACACAACTTGTATGCAAGTCCTCAATGCACCAGTAAAGCTTATCTTTATGCGGTGGTTTAATTGCCAGATCTACT
The DNA here is from genome assembly GCA_045604605.1 of Acutalibacteraceae bacterium. Lineage (GTDB taxonomy): Bacteria > Bacillota > Clostridia > Oscillospirales > Acutalibacteraceae > DTU089. The sequence continues at coordinate 3,702 of JAZUOL010000015.1, forward strand.
TGCCCGCCTAATTTATCACTTTTCTCTGCAACTGTAACCTTAAACCCACGTTTTGCAAGCAATTCTGCTGCAGTAAGCCCTGCAGGACCTGAACCTATAACAAGAGCTTTTCTTCCCTTGCCGTCTTTTTTAAGTTCATAATCCTCACAGCCAACAAAAGGATTAACTGCACAATAGCCGTGATCACCAACGTATGCATTATTCTGCATACTTTCTATACAATAAAGGCAACAAATGCATCTTTTTATATCTTCTGCTCTGCCTTCTTGCGCTTTTTCAGACCAATGAGGGTCTGCAATATGGGGTCTACCGAGAGAAACCATATCCTGAACGCCCTCAATCAATTGGCTTTCTGCCTGTTCAGGACTTCTTATAAGATTTGCTGCAATAACAGGGATGCTTACGGCATCTTTAACCGCTTTTGCCATATATTTTCGCCAGCCGCATTCAAAAGAGGTAGGCTCAAGCCAATAGTTAAAAGCATCATAGGAAGCAGAAGAAACATCAATTGCATCGACCCCTGCATCCTCAAGGATTTTCGCCATTTTCACGCCTTCAGTCAAATCATAGCCTTTGCCTTTTTTGCCTATCATTTCGTAACATTCATCAACAGTAAGGCGAACAATTATGGGGAAATCCTTGCCGCATTTTTCTTTTATACCTGCAATAATCTCAAGGATAAATCTCATTCTGTTTTCAAGACTTCCACCATATTCATCAGTGCGCTTGTTGGTATTTGGTGATAAAAACTGCTGGAGAAGATACCCATGAGAAGCATGGAGCTGAACTCCATCACAGCCTGATTTCTGAACCCTTACCGCTGCATTTATAAAATCATTCACAAGAGCTTTTATTTCACTTTTTCTAAGGGCTCTGTTGTTTCCGTCAGAAAAATAACTGTTTTCGCATTTTGAGGGAGCAACAACACGTGGTACAAGATGGTGTTTCATAAGAAGCTTACCTGCAGGCACAACCTTATAAAGTGCTGTCTTGAAAAATGGCAATGCCTTGTCACAAGCAATGCTCAAAGGCAACGTACCTATTAAGAGACCCATATTCTGCCTTCCGGGGTGATGAAGCTGAACAAAAATCTTAGCTCCGTGTGAATGAATTCTTTTTGCAAGTTCGCTCATACCATCTATCTGATAATCATGGCTCATCCCAAGCTGAGCGAAGGCTGACCCTCCCGTTTTATCGTTTACCCTTGTAATTTCAGTAATAATAAGGCCTGTTCCACCCTTGGCACGCTCTTCATAATAGTTCATAAGCTGCTCTGTTGTTCTGCCGTCAAACTGACCAAAATCCATAAGCATAGGCGCCATACAAACCCTGTTTTTTATTTCCACGTTTCCTATTTTAATTGGAGAAAAAAGTTTTTCATACTTCATAAAAATCCCCTCATCACATTTTATACCTTTCATTTTATCACCTAAAGACATAAAAGGCAATATTGTTGACTTTATTTAGCCTTTGGACTATTATATATTTACAGAGTGAAAGGAGAGATTTTATGATTTCTGATAAGAATATAGTTCTCACAGGTGCAGACAGCGGCATCGGTTTTGAGGTTCTGAAGCTTCTTGCCTCCGAAAAAAGCAATAAAATTTTTGCTGTAGATATTAATATGAATAAAATGCACACTGTTTCAGATAATGTTACTCCTTTCAAATGCGATGTTTCCTCTAAAGAGAATGTTGATTTGATTTTTGAAAAAGCTTTACAGGAGCTTGGAAGTATCGACATTTTTTATGCTAATGCGGGCTATCCCTATTATGAGCTTTTCGACTATGTGGACTGGGAAAGAACAGAAAGAATGTTTCAAACCAACGTATATTCCCCAATTTATTCATACCAGAAATATGTTGAATATCTAAACGGCAGAGAGGGTCACTTTGCTATTACAATTTCTGCTATCGGCAAAATGGCAATGCCCGGCTTCACTACATACTCTGCATCAAAATTCGCTATGGAAGGCTTTCAGCAAGGCATAAGATTTGAATTACCGAAAAATATTAAGCTGACTTGCCTTTATCCCATTGCTACTGATACAAATTTCTTTGCTGCGGCAAATGATGAAACCTTTGAACGTCCCTTCCCTGTGCAAAGTCCTAAGGTTGTTGCAAAGAAAATGGTAAAAGGTTTTGAAAAGGGCAAAAAGAGCGTAAACCCCAGTTTCCTTTTCACCCTTTCAGGCGTACTTTTCACAATTCTTCCGCCTGTTAAGAAAGTTTATTTATGGCTTGAAAAGAACAAACTGAAAAGATTTGCAAATAAAATAGATAAACACGTTGACTAAACTTAGGATTGGCGAGTATTTTAACGAAACATGAGGGGAAAAACTATCCCAAAATCTGATTCGGATATACTTTACCCCTATGCAGGTTCGAACAACTCATTTCACCCAAAAGAAGCTCTCACAGGAAAAACCTGTGAGAGCTTCTTTACATTTTAATATTTAGCATCAGAATGCAACCCGGTCAGAAAAGAGGACAAACCTCATCAATTTGAACCTCTTGAGTGCTTCATCATCTATTCAAAGTATTTTTGAATTCTGAATTTGTTTTTGAAATCGAAATGTTTTTCCAGTAATTTTGAAAACACACCAAAGCCAAAAAATGCGAAAGACATTACAATACCAAGCACCACACGATACAGTCATAGGCGGTTTTAATTTTATTTATATTAAAATTAAACTTTTGCGAAATTTCTTTAACAATCAACTCATATGCTTCGGGTGCAAGATATGTATGGAAGAAAAGAGATACTGCCAAAGAACAAAGCACCGTTCCTAAAACATACCACACAACACGAATCGCAAAAGAATCTTCCGGCAATCCCGAAATAATCGTCATTGCGCCGTCAAGGAGAGTGCCATAAAGAACTGCTGTTATAAAAGAAAATAAATAGGACAGTTTAAACTTTCGCATAACAATAATTGTTACAATAACCAGCACACCTTGAAAAAAATATTCCGCTACGCCGAAAGAAAACCACGGCAAAAATTGCGATATTTACAAATGAAGTATGTATGCAGGTGCAACTACCATTGACATTCCGAAATTCGCTTTCTCTGTAAATGATGCTGCAAATGCCATTATTACAATCCCTAAAACATATGAAAATTCAGTATAAAAACTTTTTTCTTCATAAAGCTATTTCCGATAATCACTCATTAACTTTAGACTTCTTCACCTTTGCCGAAAGCTTATCTAATCCTTTATCAACAATAGGAAAAAGGAATTTCACAATAAGCACTGCTACAAAAGCGCAAATCGTTCCTGAAATGACCCCTGCTATTACATCGGTGCAATAATGCACTTCCACATAAATTCTTGAAAAACCCATAAGTGCTGCGAAAACTGTTACGGGAACACCAAATTTTCTATTGTGCCACAAAAGAGCAACCGCTGCAGCAAATGCTGATGCTGTGTGTCCTGATGGGAACGAAAAACTTGTGGGTTTGCTGATAAGTTCGGGATAAACATACCCATTTCCCCAGAAAGCGTATTTTTCGGGGTCTGTTTCCAAAAGATTAAATGGTCTGGGTCTTGCAAAAAACTCTTTAAGAAAAAGATCGTTGCAAAGAAGCATCACAAGAAGTGCAACAATAACCGCAAGTCCTGCCTTACGGTATTTTTTAGTAAACAAAAGCACTAAACCAATAGCAATAAAAACTGCTCCGCCATTACCAAGAGTTGTAATACCTACCATCAAAGCATCCAAAAATTCATTCTGAACACTCTGAATCCACTGGAATACACTTAAATCAAAATTCAAAAAACAATCAAACATTGCTTGCATTTTTATCATTCTCCTATTCTATTTCATCCAAGCTTATGATATTTGGCTTTATTCAACTTTATAAGCTTACGTTTTTTCTCGTTGCAGAAATTAATTATAGTTTGAATCACTAACTTAACTTATCTTTTTATTTATGCAAAAAGCTTTATTAAATACAAAATCAACATATGCACCGGATAAAATGCGTAGAAACCATACTGCATTATTTTGCTTGATTTTCCTTTTTTACCACCGTAAAGCCAGATTGGAATAAGCGCGAATACCGCAAATCCCTGAGTGGGTATTTCAAAGCTTTTGCCAAAAAGCTCTATGGGAAACACTTGTCCCTCAAAGAACACAATGTTTATCAAGACCATAGCAATTAATTGAGCAAGCCAGGCAAACGGAAAATCTCTTAATATGTAGAACATAACAACTGTCAGCATTCCTAAAAATCCATAATCCACAAAACCAAGAGTTGCCGCAACACATATTAGCGTTATCCACAGAACTGAAAGTGCCACATTTTTTGCCGTAAACTTCTTTTTTACATTATCTAAAACATAAATCGCAAGTAAACCTAAAAGGAGCGTAAACAATACGTTCTGATGGTAGGGGTTAAACCATCTGCTACTATAAAAAAGGTTAAATGGTATTTCGGTAATTAATGCAAAGCCCAATAATCTCAAAGCATATTTTTTGAAATCAGATGTATGAACAAATCCCTCTGCAATCTGAAATGCAAAAATGGGAAAAGCCATTCTTCCGATATAAGTCATCCAGTTGCCAAAACTCATATATGTTGCCCAGATATGGTCGCTTATCATAAGCAATACTGCAATAGTCCTCAACATATTAGAGGTAAGCCCGCCAAAAGGAATTTTAACTAACGGCCTGTTCATCGGAAGTCTATTTTTAAAATCCCCATCCAAATCATTCACCCTTTCCTGTTTCTTCCTCTTGATTATACCACTCCTCTCTGTTAATAACAACAATAAAATAATCCCCATCTGCTTTTGACGGGGATTGAAACATTTATTTCTGATTTTCAGCCATTTCTATGGCAGCATCAATATTATCAGCAAAAAGTATTTTATCAGTAAGCCTTGCTTTTTCAAGGCTTTTCATCGGTTGCTCATTAACATGCGAAAGAATAAGAGTTTTATTCTGCTTTTTGCAAAGCCTGATAATTGTTTCAAAGCTGTGAAGACCTGTTGCATCAATAGCAGGAACGCTTCTCATTCTCAATATAAGAACCTGCTTATCTGTGTTTTTAATAACATCAGCAATTTTAGTTGATGCACCGAAGAAAATGGGACCTGTGATTTCAAATACCATTGTATTTTCAGGAACTTTTTTAAGTCTTATATTTTCGTCATCGGTATTTTCGTCAATTTCCTTCCAGCCATAAGCATCTGTAACATCACTCATACGCTTCATAAACATAACCGTTGCAAGAATGATACCTACAATAATTGCAACAACAAGATCAAATACTACAGTAAGTATAAATGTAACAAGAAGAATAAGTGTATCACTCTTAGGAGCCTTTTTAAAGATTGCTGCAAACTCTCTCCACTCGCTCATATTATAAGCAACAACAAATAGAATTGCTGCAATTGTCGGCATTGGAATAAGGGCTGCATAAGGCATTAGAACCACAAGAACAAGAAGAAGCACAACAGCGTGAACCATACCTGCAATCGGTGTTCTGCCACCATTTTTGATATTTGCCGCTGTTCGCGCAATTGCACCTGTGGCAGGAATACCGCCGAAGAGGGCTGATGCAATATTACCTGCACCCTGAGCAATAAGCTCTGTGTTAGAATTGTGTCTGCTACCGGTCATTCCATCTGCAACAACGCAGGAAAGAAGAGATTCAACCGCTGCAAGCACAGCGATTGTGAATGCATCGGGGATAATAGCTTTTACTGTTTCAAAAGAAAATTCGGGAATCGACGGAACAGGAAGAGCTGAAGAAATTGTATAAAGTGAACCGATTGTGTTTACATTCATATCAAACACTTTAACAAGTACCGCAGATATGATTATTGCAAAAATTGATGGAGGAATTTTCTTGATGAATTTCGGGCATATAATAAGTACGGCAAGAGATATCGCACCAACTATAAATGCCTCAAAATTAAATGTATGAATCTGATGTGCCACTTCTTCAACTTTTTCAATGGTTTCAATGGGAGAATTAACAAAAGTAAGCCCAAGGAAATCCTTAAGCTGACCAATAATGAGAGTAACCGCGATACCTGTTGTAAATCCTGTTGTAATGGTGTAAGGTATAAACTTTATAAGGCTTCCTAATTTAAATACACCCATTAATACAAGCAGTATACCTGCTATGAGAGTTGCAAGAACAAGTCCTGAAAATCCGTTTTCTGCAACGATGCCTGCAACAATTGTAGCAAATGCTGCTGTAGGACCTGCAATCTGAACACGGCTGCCGCCAAGCATTGAGATTACAAAGCCTGCAATTATTGCAGTATAAAGCCCTTGTTCAGGAGTAACACCTGAAGCCAAAGCAAGAGCTATTGAAAGAGGTAGTGCAATAATAGCAACAATAACACCTGCAGTCACATCTTTGCCAAATTGAGCTCCACTATAACCTTTCAGACAAGAAATAAGTTTGGGCTTAAAAACCCTTTGCTTTGATTTTTCCATATTCCACACCATTTTTCCATAAAATTACTTTTCAATTATATGCCTTAAATTTCTTATTTTCAAGGAATTCTGCAAATCCTCTGCTGATTTTGAATCATCTATAATCTTCAACAAAATATGCGTTGGTGTTTGCCTTTTTTCCTGAGGGACCTATCACTTCAATTCGGAAGTATACATCCACATCCTCAAGTTGAAAATCTGCTTGAGTTACGTATTCACCTACGGGAGCGTGCAAAGCTTTAGAACGTCTGCCTGCAGTTGAGAGAGCTATACGTTGAGCCTGCGAGCATTCAACGTGAACCTTGCCATCCTCCAACGTCAGTTCAAAAATCCTCGGTTCACGAGTGCAATAGAACGAACCGCTCTGCATAGCAGAAATTACTGATTCATAGCTGAGTGTGTCACAGAGGAAAACTGTTTTTCCCCCGAAGCTGTCACAACGCACATCACCGAACGGAAATTCATTATGATTATCGTCTGCCATAGTACAGAACAGTCGCTTTCCGCTGCGGAGCATTTCATCATAAACCTGCTCCTGCCCATCATCTCCGCCCTCAATAAAAACAGAGTTGTTATATATTTCAAGAATAC
>JAZUOL010000016.1:0-5074 GCA_045604605.1 Acutalibacteraceae bacterium
TGCATAGGGTAGTTGCCTGTTTCCTTAAGGAAAGGAATCAGCTCATTACTTCTTATACCCTCAACAGGCTTACCCAGAAGACAGCCACAAGCTCTGCCCGTCCAAGCTCCGAGAAGCTTATTTCTCAAGGCTTCCTTATCGGGCACAACTGATTCGTAATTATATGGCTTTCTTAAAGCCTTAATTTCTTTCAGCTTATTCGGCTCGTTATATTTATAATCGGAACGAATTTTTGAACTGATTACCAGCTCATAAATGGCATCGCTCATTTTTGCCTTGATTGCATCATTTTTCATAGTAGCAACTGATTCAAACAAGGGCTTATGCTTTTCAATATCAAGCCCCTCTTCCATACTCTGTTGATATTCTGCCATAATATCATCAAGGTATCTGTTAAATCCATCCACCTGGTTATAATCAATTTTTATTTCACTATCATAAATTTTTGCGTACATAACAAGTCACCTTATATCTTAATCTTTTCTGCAAATAAGTAACCCAGTTTAATAGTGCAATCCGAATCATAATGGGCTACATCAACTTCACCTTCAGGCTCTTTTGAAGTAACAAGACCTTCTGCGATCGTATCTATATAAAAGCTGTTTGGTGTTTTCTTTGCGTGTTCTTGTTTCCAAGCATTGATTTCACGATAATATTGCCATATTTCTGAAATTCCTGCATCGATATATCTGCAGTTTTTCATATAATCCCCGAACTTTTCGTTTAAGTCCTGCAATAAATTTTCGTATCGCTCACCATACTTTTCAACAGTATCTGTTGCCAAGGCATCGCTTTCCCCCTGCATCCAAAAAAAAGCGCATATTTCAGGCTCATACTGTTGATTTTTAAGAATAGAAATGCTTTCGCCAAGAATTTTTACAAGTTCGTTAAAGCACCAGCCGCCTTTATGATAAAATTCGCTTTCAGTATCACCAAAACCAAATGATTCTTTTTGATACTCACCTTTACAAGAGGGCGGTAACCAATCGTAAAAAATATTAGTTCCGCCAACGGCACACTTTATAATAAAAATTTTCTCATCAGGGTGTTTTTCACTTAAATAATCGGCAATTCCAACCTCAGGACCAAAAGTATCTTTTCCTTTTTCAGCGCAATTAATGGTTGTTTTAACAAAGCCGTTGCTTTTCATATCGTGGGAATAATAATTCATTAAAATCCCATCATAACCCTCTTTGAATTTTGCTACCTTTTCCTCGCTGAAATGGCGAGGTAAATATTTTACATGGGCAACACCAACCGCATTGGATTGCCCTGCTAAAATGATAATTTTTGCTTTTTTCATCATATCACCTGCTTATAAATTATATTAACATACCATTTATATATTTTCAATAAATTCTGTGGGGAAATGGAAAAAGCACACCCGCATGTGAGTGTGCTTTTGGTTACTCTTGATTTTCACAAACATATACATAATGCTTATCAAAATCATCATATTCTTTATCTTCAAGAAATACGCTTGAATCTGTATAATTTTCTACAAGCCAGAGATATTGGTTGCATTCGTCATCTTCGAACAATTGCACCTTATTATCTTCAATTGCTTGGTCGAGATTTGAAAGTCCGTCTGTTCGTATATCTTCCCATATTGCTGCACCCAAAAATTCAACCGGTTTAGCATCCTCGGGTAATTTGTCAATACGAATATAAACATCGTTATAATATGTAATAGTTGAATAGTCGGGTGAAAGTAAATATGGTTGATTAGAATCCACGAATAAAACACCCTCTATAACCGTCCATATTAACGCAAACACCAAAATCAACGGAACAAAAACAAGACAACCGCTGAAGCAGCCTAATTTTTTACCTTTGTTTCGTTTTTCTGTTTTCGCTTTATAGTATTCTGCATTTAAAATATTCTTTTTCAAAATATGCGGTTTGCAAAGATGCTTAAAATATAAACCTCTCAATGGATATGCTATTATCATATCAATAAAATCCATTCCTAAATCGGATGCAAGACCTAATTTTTTATATTTTTTGATTATTTCTTTACTGTTTTTCCCTTTAGCATAAACAAGTTCTGTTTTTATGCTTTCATCACATGCGATTTTAGGATAGCTAATTTCAAAGTTTTGATAAATTAAGGTTTTGTCGCCCAAATCAAACATATCAAGCTCAATGGTAATAACTGAATCCGATGTAATATTTGAAATTTTATAAGTGCAATCGACCTGTAAAAACAAATCCATGACCTCTTTTGTTGCTTTTTCCAACAACTTCACGGCTATTTTTTCTTTCAAATCAGGCTTATCGCTCATTAAATCTTCAAAATCTTCTTCTCTTAAAATTTCACCTGTAATTTTAAGAGTGACTGAATCCGCTGCATCTTCTATTTCAATCCATTTGCTTTCGTCATATTCAATTAAATGTGATTTGCCGTTTACATCAATTTTCATTTCCATACAGAAACTGTTTACGATGCAAATTCGTTTCACTCCGTCCTTACTTGCGGAGAAAATCTCTTCAACTGTTGTATCAAGGGCAATTGCTAACTTTTCAAAGGTTTCAATTCTGGGAAAAGCCTGTCCGTTTTCCCATTTAGATATTGATTTATCAGAAACATCTAAAACCTTTGCAAGCTCGGATTGAGTAAGGTTTTTGTTTTCTCGCAATTTGCAGATGTAGTTTCCGAATTTATACATATTCACGGCTATCACCTCTACCTCTATTTTAATTGCTTTTCAGTTTTTTGCAAGAAAAACGGTGTAGAATTTAATTAGAAATAATAAATACCCTCTGATTATCTACTTTTACTGTATTTTAAAAGTATTCCGCCCTTTACTATCAACAACAAAAATGCAATAACCACTGCATAAGCTTCTCTTGTCAAAGCAAGAAAAAACACAATAAAAATGTTTAAAGCAATTGAAACCTCCATTAAAGCTTTATTGCCCTTCTCTACTTTTGTTTTTGTTAGTATAATTTTGATAATACCAACTGCAAAAAGAGAACAGAACATAATCCAATAAAAAACCAGATTTATTGACGAGGTTTGAGTATAATTTAATAAACTAACTGAGTAAACAAAGCTATCTTTTGTGTCGGGGTAAAGAGGTAAAACAACTAGAATAAAAGAAAACAAATCTACAATTCCGAATAATAAATCACATATATTTCTTATATTGGATTTATTTTCTTTTTCAGCAATATCAATAAGCTTTTCTCCTGATAGCAAATCATCAATGGAAACCTCAAAGAATTTTGATATTTCCTTTAAAGAATCAATATTCGGGTAACCCCTACCCGACTCCCATTTTGAAACAGCAGTTCGAGAAATATATAAAATTTCTGCAAGCTCCTCTTGTGTCAGACCTTTATTTTTCCTTAATTCCTGCAATTTTTCGCCGAATTCCATAATACTATTCCTTTATAAATATAAAATAATCCTACACTCAAAAGTACAGAACCGACTATATCCGTTAACCAATGGACGCCCGAAACCAATCTTCCGATCACCATAAATATGGCAAATATTACGGTTATAGTTTCTATTATTCTTTTTATTGGAGCTTTTTTTAATCTGCTATTTGCCTGAAAATCGAGAGTTGGCATAACAGATAAAACTAATAGCGTTGTTGATGATGGGTAAGATGCTTCAAGAAATCCATTAATAAGAATAGGTCTGTAATTTATAGGTATAATTTCAAAAACAAGATACCCACTTATTACTATAACATAATATATGCCTAAAGCTATAATGTCAAAATCAACCTTAAATAAACTTCTTCTTTTTATCAATTGAATAAATCCAATGCCACCAAAAAACAGACACCCGAATACAGGCACAAGCCCTAACCAATCCGTAATATTATAAAGGGTCATATTCACTCCCGTTACCGAATGAAACCATGTGTTTATTGTTGCAAAGCCTATTTCTGTTCCGTTCACCCCTGCAGGTTTCACATCTATTATCTGAATAAGCCAAGTCCATAAAGCAAATGCAATAATAAAACCAATACCCCAAATCAATAATTTTCTTCCCTTTGTTTTCATGTTTTTTTCCTTTCTGTTTTATTTTTATAACTTAAAAATAACAGAAAAAGGAATAAATATAAATAATTTATGTGGAACAAATGTGATACTTTTCGTGTCAAGGGCAAAAACAAAGGATACCTAATGGTATCCTACGACAACTACGGTCAGAAATATAAGAACCTGACCCACTTGCGAAATCAAAGATTTCGAGTGGGTACCCCAGAACCTTGTTACTCGCTTTGCTCGTAATGTGTCGTCTCACTCGTTATTCACTTCGGGATACTCCTTGTTTCTTCCCATTTCGCCCTCCCTGCATCGTCCACCGGACGCGGTCAGGCTCAATGCAGTTAACAGCGTCGGCTAATAACTCTGAGTTATCTTAGTTTAAGTTCTGTTTGAAGGTAAAAAAAATAAAGGATACCGGATGGTATGCTACGACAACGGCGGTCAGAAACATAGTCGTCTCACTCGTTATTCACTTCGTGATACTCCTTGTTTCTTCCTCTCGAAACCTTGCCTGCATCTGCCACCGGCAGTGGCAAGGCTTCGAGCAGTTAACAGCCGTCGGCTGATAACTCTGAATTGTCTTAGTTTAAGTTCTGTTTGAAGGTAAAAAAAATAAAGGATACCGGATGGTATCCTTTATTTTTGGCGCCTCAAGTAGGACTCGAACCTACGACAACTCGGTTAACAGCCGAGTGCTCTACCAACTGAGCTATTAAGGCATTTTGTGTCGGCATCGCCCTATTTTCCCAAGCGGCTTCCCACTAAGTATCTTCGGCGCTGTTGAGCTTAACTACCGTGTTCGGGATGGGAACGGGTGGACCCTCAACGCCATCAACACCGACTAATATATTATAAACAGCTTTTAGACCGTTTATTCCTAAAATTTGGTGACCCGTACGAGATTCGAACTCGTGTTGCCGGCGTGAGAGGCCGGAGTCTTAGGCCACTTGACCAACGGGCCACATATCTCGTGAATCATTTCAGGGAATATGGTGCACCTTCAGGGACTCGAACCCTGGACACCCTGATTAAGAGTCAGGTGCTCTACCAACTGAGCTAAAGGTGC
>JAZUOL010000017.1:0-5981 GCA_045604605.1 Acutalibacteraceae bacterium
TGAATCATTTATAGGTGCAATTGTAATTATAAGAATCGCAACCAGAATAGTCGACAAGAATTTTAAGTACTTATTATTTTTCATAACTACGCCTCCTTAATTCTCTGGTAAAAACTGAAAACTGCAACCGCTGTATTCAACTATAACAACATCAGCTTCAAAATCCTCTGAATATTCCCTTTTAACTGTGTATTTACCTTTGGTAATTTCCTTTTCACTACCGTCACTATAAACGGCATAAACTCTCATACACTCAACACTATAACCACCATCAAAAGTGCCGTATATTGAATTAAGAGTTACGGGATTTCTTTCTTTTTCTGCTTTGACATTTACATAAATGCTTGTGTCAAAAAAATTATAGGTTATAGCAATTTTGGTTTTTCCCTTTTTATCGGGTGTACCGATTTTAACATCACATTCATCAATTGAAACAAGCTTTTCAGTATTATCGGAATAATAAACCCTTACTGCCATACCATCAAGCTTAATTTGTGATACCTCGGTATATTCAGTTTTAAATCCCGGTGGAACTATTGCCGTTATTTTATAAATATACGGAATCGGCTTTGTAACACCCGGTGGTGTTATTTCCGTTACCTGATTTTCTGTTGTCTGAGGAACAGAGCTTGTTATTTCGTTATTTACAAAGGTTGTGGGCTCAGTAGTCTGAACAACTGTTGTCTGCTCTTTTTCTGTGGTTTGTGCCTGTGTAGTTGTTGCCGAATGCTCATAGATATTGAAAATATTATCTAAAAAGCTATTGGGCTTCAATGAACCCTGAGCATTATGGTTCGTTAACCTTACGGATGTAATTGCACATAAAACTGCTACTGCCGCACAAGCAACAGCACCAACATAGACACTTCTCAACCTCTTATTATGGTGCTTAATAATTCTTTCAACACCTGAAAAAGCCTGATATGCTTCGGTTGCTTCGCCCCTGAGTACATTCTGCAGATTTTCAATTGCGATACAGCAATCATCAATAAGCTCTGCATTCATTTCATCAATATCTTTAGAAAGCTCTTCTTCTATAATTTCTTCAAGCTCGGAAATAAGAGAAGAATAAAATAAATCGTCATTGATATTCTGTTTTGTAAGAAAATGTTCAATTGCAATTTTCATATCAAATCTTCTCCTTTCATTTCTTCCTCAACCATAGCTTTTACCTTTTGTCTTAATCGTGACAGGCGTTTTGCCGTGGCATCAAAAGAAATATTTAATTCTTCCGCTATTTCTGCAATAGATTTTTGCTCGGTATATTTTAATTGATAAAGCAATCGCTCTTTTTCATCAAGAATTTTAATAATCCTTTCAGCGCAGGAATCATAATCAATATTCGAGTAATCAAGTACCTCGTTGGTTGCAAGTGTTTCTGCCACCTCATCTAAAGAAATAATGTTATTGGCTTTTTTATCTTGTCGCCATTGAGTTTTTATGAGATTATCTGCAATTTTATAAAGAAATGCACCTGTGTTCTCGATTTCCTCACCATTCAAAATCTGTTTATAATAAACCATAAAGCATTCCTGAACGCAGTCCTCTGCTTCATTTCTGTTTTTTAGCTTAATATTGCAAAAACGTGCGATTTTTTCATAGTATGTATCATAGGATTGGCGGAGCAGTTCATCTGCCCGTTTTTTATTTTGCAATTTAATCATCCTTTGAAAAGCTTTTCTACTACTATGTGTCATAAAATGGAAAAGTTGACATAATTTTATAAAAAAAAGTTGAGAGGGTGTTGCCCCTCTCAATTTTAACAAAGTTGTTTCAGAACTGCAACACCCTCTGCAACGGTAAACCCACCCGGAGTTTTATCAAAATTCTTGTTTCCGTTGTTCCAACGAGAACACCATTCTTTTATCTGTTGATCTGTCATAGGAAGATTTTTCACATTTGTAAGGCTTGTTATAACATTAATTAAATTTTCTTCACTATCACCGAGAATTCCCAACAATTCGCAATATCTTTCATATTTATATTTCTTTGCTTTTTCAAGAAGATAAGTCATAAATGCAGTACAGGCTTTGCCGTGAGGAATACCAAAGTTTTCCGTTAAAACATAGCCCACTGTATGAGGAAATGCTGCACCGCATACATTAAGCTCAAGCCCTGCATAAATTGAGCCATAGTATAAATCTGCTCTCATTTTCTCATCAGGAAGATCTTTTGTTTCATAAAGATATTTTAAACCATTATATATTAATGGTAACGCCATTTTTCCGTATTGAGTGGGCAAATCGCTACAAGCAGGGGCAAACCAACCCTCAACTGCATGAGCAAATGCATCAAGGGAGGTTGAAACTGTAACATCATAATTCATAGAATAAGTGTATTTCGGGTCAAGGAATGAAACTGCAGAATAGCAGTCTGCACCTGAAATGCTTTTTTTCATTGAGTCCTCATCATTTGTAAGAACGCTGACCCCTGTCACCTCGCTACCTGTACCACTTGTTGTACCAACAAGAGCAACGGGCAAAGCCTTTGAGGGAATGGGTCTTGTATAAAGACCTTTTATATCATAATCGGGGTTTTCTGCACAAATTGCAACCGCCTTTGAAGCATCAAGAGGCGAACCTCCACCAATACCGATAATAAATTCAGCTCCGAATTCTCTTGCTATTTCCCCTGCTTTGATTACAGTGGAAACAAGAGGATTTTCTGTTATTTCGTCAAAAATTGAATAAGCAATATTCTCATTATTCAAAGCAGTAATAACATCATCCAAAGCACCGCTTTTTTTAGCACTTGTTTTGCTGGTAACAACGAGGCATTTTTTGCCCAATTTTCCGAACTCGGCGCTGTTTCTTATTACACAATTTTCTCCGCCTATAATGCGCGCAGGCATATAAATGTTAAAATCCATAAAAACACCTCTGCAAATTTATACATAATTATACCATATTATATAGCAAATTCCAATTGAAAAAACAAGTATTTTGTAGTATAATGTTTAAGTTGAATATTACCTTGGAGGAATGTATCTTGAAAAACATTCTCGGGCGAAATTTAATAAAACGCTCCGATGTTTTTGTTATTTTTTTAACACTTTTACTAATTTTTTCTACATTTCTCATTTTTCGCCACTCTTCCGATGAAACACCTGTTGCTACCGTAACAGTAGACGGAAAAGTGGAAAAAGAAATAAACTTAACCTTGCAGGAGGACTGTATAATTACTCTTGATACTGACCCTGTTGTCACTCTTGAAATCAAAGACCATAAAATACGATTCATCGATTCAGAGTGTCCTGATCATACCTGCGAGAAAATGGGATTTCTTAACGATATTGGCGACACCGCCGCCTGCGTTCCTACAAAAGTGATTGTAACAGTAAACGGAACAGATGATTCAAAAGTGGATGCAGTAGTTGGATAAATGCAGAATTCGGAATTGAATTGAAAATGGAAAATGGAAAGTGGAAAATTAAGGGGAAGCTCCGCTTCCAAACATTATAAGAACCTGCCCTCGGCAGAACCTTGTTATTCACTGCGTTCATAATAATCGGCTTCGCCCCGAAGCTTTCAATTTTCCATTCTCCACTTTCCACTTTTATAATGCCGACCGCAGGTCCCGAAACTCTTCACTATTCACTCTTCACTTTTCACTGCGAAAGCAAAGGGGTTGACTATTCTGAATAAAAATAAAGTTCGCACAGTCGCCCTTATGGGAATATTTTGTGCGCTTGCAATGGGGCTCTCATTTTTGGAATCTCTGATTCCACCTATTGCACCTGTTCCCGCCATAAAACCGGGCTTTTCAAATATAGTTACAATGTTCTGTGTCAGTTCATTGGGTGCTCCTTATGGTTTGGCAGTAGTACTTTTTAAAGCATTTTTCGCTTTGCTGACTCGCGGAGCAACTGCATTTTTTATGAGCCTGGCAGGCGGATTGTTAAGCTTTCTCGTTATGGTAATAATCTTCAGATTTTTCAAAAACACATTTGGTTATATCGGTATAGGCGTTTTGTGTGCTCTTTTTCATAACATAGGGCAACTTGCCGTAGCCGTTGTAATATTAGGAAAAGCAATGCTGACTCTTATACCCTTGCTTCTTCTTTCGGGCTTGGTTGCAGGTCTTATAACAGGAACTGTTTTCAAATACACTTTGCCCGTGCTTTCAAAAACATTAAAAACAAATACTCATAAGGAGTAGATAAAAATGATTAAACACATTGCAGGTGTTCTTCACCCTGCCGCAAAAGGTCGCGGTGGCGTGAAAGTTCCCCACAACAAAAACACCGAAAACTGCAAAATAGTGAGAATGCCCGCTCCCGAAAAGGTTGTTCTCCCTATGCAGCAGCATATAGGTGCGCCTTGCTCCCCTACTGTTCAGGTAGGCGATACAGTTAAGGTAGGTCAAGTTATCGGCGATACCGATAAATTCATCTCTGCACCAATTCACGCTTCAGTTTCCGGTACAGTTACCAAAATTGCAGACACAGTCCTGGCTAACGGCAGACTTGCTCCTGCAGTAACAATTGAATCTGACGGCGAAATGGCACTTTTTGATGAAATTGCTCCCCCTGTTATTAATAACGTTGATGATTTCATTAAAGCAGTTCGTGATTCCGGTCTTGTTGGTCTTGGTGGCGCAGGCTTCCCCAGCCATGTTAAGTTCCATCTTGACCCTAAAAAACCTATTGATACAATTGTTGTTAACGCGGCAGAATGCGAGCCCTATATCACCGTTGACTATCGTGAATGTGTTGATAACACTCTTTATATAATCCGTAGCTTGATGATTATCAAAGAGTATTTGGGTATTCCAAAAGCGGTTATTGCCGTTGAAGACAATAAGCCTAAAGCAATTGAGTCTCTTCAGAAGGTTGCTGATGAAATCGGTGACGGTTCAATTAAAGTAATGCAGCTCAAATCCCGTTATCCTCAGGGTGCAGAAAAAATGATTGTTTATTCTGCAACCGGCAGAAAAATCCCCTTCGGGAAACTTCCTGCAGACGTTGGTTGCATTGTTATGAACGTTACAAGTACTGCCTTTATAGGCAGATATCTTGAAACAGGTAAGCCTCTCGTAAGCCGTTCTCTTACTGTTGATGGTTCTGCAATTCTCAAGCCTCAGAATGTCAGAGTTCCTATCGGCACAAATCTCAACGAGCTTATTGATTTCTGCGGTGGCTTCAAGCCTGATCTTGATAAGGTTATTGCAGGTGGTCCTATGATGGGTACTGCACTTGTCAGCACCGATGTTCCAGTTATCAAGAGCTACAATGCAGTTCTTGCATTCTCCAAAGGAACAATTAAAGACAAACCCGACAACGATTGTATCCGTTGCGGTCGTTGCAGTCAGGTTTGCCCCATGGGTCTTATGCCCACCAATGTAATGCGTTCCGTTAAGGCTAAAGATATTGATGGACTTAAAGCAAGTAATGTAATTGCTTGCATGCAATGCGGTACTTGTGCTTATGCTTGCCCTGCAGGCAGACCCCTTGTTCAGTACCTTGTACTTGCAAAAGATATGATAAGAGAGGACGGTGCTAAAAAATGAGTGAAAATGCCCTTATACAAAAAATAAAGCCCACCGTTGCGGCATCGCCCCATGTAAAATCAGGTGAAACCTCACAGACAATGATGAGAGATGTTATTATAGCTCTCGTTCCTGCTTTAGCGGCTTCCGTATGGCTTTTCGGACCAAGAGCACTTATAGTAAACATTGTCAGCGTTGTTTCTTGTGTACTCTTCGAGTACATAACAAGAAAAATCCTTAAAAGAAGAAACACCTTAAGCGATTTAAGTGCTGTTGTAACAGGTCTTTTGCTTGCTTTCAACTTACCCTCAACAATCCCTCTCTGGATGATTCCTATTGGTGCATTTGTTGCCATAGTAGTTGTTAAGCAGTTCTTCGGTGGTATCGGTCAGAACTTTGTTAACCCTGCTTTAATGGGCAGAATTATTCTTATGGTTTCTTTCCCCGGTCCTATGTCCACCTGGACAGAAAACTATAAATGGGGTGAAACTGTT
>JAZUOL010000018.1:0-34433 GCA_045604605.1 Acutalibacteraceae bacterium
GGCCTCCGACTTTACCTTCACGGATTCCGTTTGTCATTTCCTCAAACATATCAAGACCCTCATCACGGAAAACGATAACGGGGTCTTTCTGACCGTAACCCATAAGATTCATACTGCGTTTGAGCTGATCCATAGCATCAATATGCTCCATCCAGCGAATGTCAACATTACGGAGAAGGCCTACTCTTTCAAGTTCTTTTACAGTTTCCTCACCAAGCTCTTCTTTTCTTGAATCGTAAAGCTCCTGAGCTTTGTTAAGAAGCACTTCAGCAATTTCTTCTGTATCGTCAATGCCATTAATATCGCTTTCTGTAATAAGCCAACTGTATTTTGCAAGAAGACCTGAAACATTCCATTCTTCCTTATCAACCTTTGCAGGACAGTAGAAATCAACGGTTTCAGAAATTGTATCAACAATCATTTTCTGAATGAGAGAGCTGATATCTTTACCATCAAGCACCTGATTACGCTGACCATAGATAACTTCACGTTGTTTATTCATAACGTCATCATATTTAAGAACGTTACGGCGGATTGCAAAGTTATTGCCTTCAACCTTTTTCTGTGCATTTTCAATTGTTGAGGTGAAAAGCTTTGCTTCAATGGGCATATCGCCGATGCTCTTGAATGCATCAAGAGTGTTATAGAAACGGTCACCTGCGAAAAGTCTTAAAAGGTCATCCTCTGCAGAAAGGAAGAAACGGCTTTCGCCGGGGTCACCCTGACGACCTGCACGACCACGAAGCTGGTTATCGATTCGTCTTGATTCGTGGCGCTCTGTACCGATAATGCAAAGACCGCCTGCTTCGCGAACCTTTTCAGCCTCTTTTGAGGTTTCCTCTTTGAATTTTGCTTCAAGCTCACGGAAGGTTTTTCTTGCATTAAGAATGTCTTCATTGTCAGTTTCAGCAAAGCCTGTTGCTTCTGCAATAAGCTCATCATCAAACTCCATTTTCTTCATCTGAGCTTTTGCCATAAATTCGGGGTTACCGCCCAAAATAATGTCGGTACCACGACCTGCCATATTGGTAGCAATTGTAACTGCACCGAATTTACCTGCCTGAGCAACAATTTCTGCTTCTTTTTCATGGAATTTAGCGTTGAGAACCTCGTGCTTGATACCTTGTCTTTTAAGGAATTTTGAGAGCTTCTCACTCTTTTCAATATTAACAGTACCAACGAGTACGGGCTGTCCTTTTTCATGGCACTCAACTATCTTTTCAACAATAGCGTTGAACTTTGATTCCTCTGTTTTATAAAGAACATCATCATTATCTTTTCTTATGAGAGGCTTGTTTGTTGGAATTTCAACAACGTCAAGGCTGTAAATTTCCTGGAATTCTGCGCTTTCGGTCATAGCAGTACCAGTCATACCTGAAAGCTTTTCATAAAGACGGAAATAGTTCTGGAAGGTGATGGTTGCGAGAGTTTTGCTCTCGTGCTCAACCTTAACGCCTTCTTTAGCTTCAATAGCCTGATGAAGACCTTCGCTGTAACGTCTGCCCATCATAATACGGCCTGTAAACTCGTCAACTATAAGCACCTGTCCGTCCTTAACAACATAGTCAACGTCACGAATCATTGTACCGTGTGCTTTAAGTGCCTGATTGATATGGTGCTGAAGAGTAAGGTTTTCTGCATCCATAAGGTTTTCAATGTTGAAGGCTGCTTCTGCTTTTGCAATACCTGATTTTGTAAGAGTTGCGGATTTTGCCTTTTCATCAACAAGGTAATCGCCGCCCTCTTCAGCAACAACATCTTCTGCATCAAGCTTGGAGTCAAGCTCTTTAACCTTAACCATTTTAAGACGTTTAACAAAGTCATTTGTCATACGGTAAAGGTCAGTTGATGCTTCGCCGACACCTGAAATAATAAGAGGAGTTCTTGCTTCATCAACAAGGATTGAGTCAACCTCGTCCACAATAGCAAAGTTATGACCTCTCTGAACCCTCTGCTCGGCATACATGACCATATTATCACGAAGATAGTCAAAGCCCATTTCGTTATTTGTACCGAAGGTTATGTCAGCATTATAAGCTTCTTTTCTTTCTTCGTTGGTTTTTTCGTGAATAATAAGACCAACCTTAAGACCCATAAAGCGATAGATTTTACCCATCCATTCAGAGTCACGCTTTGCAAGATAATCGTTAACTGTAACAATATGAACGCCATCGCCTGAAAGGGCGTTGAGATATGCGGGAAGGGTCGCAACAAGAGTTTTACCTTCACCTGTTTTCATTTCAGCAATTCTGCCCTGGTGAAGAATGATACCGCCGAGAATCTGAACGGGGTAATGTTTCATACCAAGAACACGCCAAGCTGCTTCACGACAAGCAGCAAATGCCTCGGGAAGAATGTCATCAAGAGTTTCGCCCTTTGCAAGACGCTCTTTGAATTCAGGTGTTTTTGCCTGAAGCTGTTCGTCAGAAAGTGCACCATATTCACTTTCAAGAGAAAGAACCTTGTCTTTAAGACCACCGATTCTCTTAATTTCTTTTGAAGAATAATCTCCAAAAAGTTTTTTGAATAAACCCATTTTAAAAATCTACCTTTCGTAGTGGAAAAATATTACATAAATACACAAATTACATTGTAACACATACCGCAGTTTAATGCAAATAATTTCAAATATTTTATAATTTTATTTACAATTAGCCTTAAAATTGTTACCATAAAAGCATAAATAAAAAAATTTTTTGAAAATTTTGAAACAATTTCAAGATTTTTACAGTCTTTATATATGAGAGCGAAAGTTCTGTTTAGCAAATAGTTGAAAATGGAAAATTGAAAGTTGATAGTTTCGGGACCTGCGGTCAGCAATATAAAATGCAAAATGCAAAATTAAAGGGTCTGCGACACTACTATAATGTTTGGAAGCAAAGCTTCCCCGAAATTTGCCACTTGCCACTTTCAACTTGCAACTCTTAAAGGTACCTTAATGTTTTTTAAATCCAAAAAGGTTGGTGAAAACATGGAAATTTTAATTGAACGTTCAAAGCAAGGGGATTGTTCTGCTTTTTCAGAGCTCTATTCCCAATATGCCACTGAGATTTACAGATTTGCTCTTTATATGACTGGAAATAAAGAGGATGCAGAGGATGCTGTTCAGGAATCTTTACTTTCTGCATGGAAAGGCATACATAGTTTAAAGGACAATTCACTTTTTAAAGCCTGGCTTTTTAAAATTCTTGCCAATAAATGCAAAACACTTTTAATGAAGAAAAACAAAATGCCCGATACCTTGCCTGTTGAGGAATATGAATTCCTTGTGGATTATGAGGATGAGGGCAGCTTAATAAGCTCGGCGGAATTAAAGGATGCGCTCTCAACTCTTACTCCGCCTGATGCCCAGATTATTCTGCTGTCTGTTATAGGCGGTTTCACAAGCTATGAGTTAGGTGTTATTTACAGCATGACACCCGGAGCAATTCGCACAAGACAGAAACGGGCTCTTGAAAAGCTCAGGACAATACTTTCTTGAAAGGAGAATTTTTATGAATAATAAAGAATTTGAATTTCTTACAGATGAAGAACTTAAAAAATTAGACGAGAATTTACAAAAAACCGAAAATATAGAACTACCTGTAAGTCTTTCTCCCGAAAGCATAGAGAACTTAATAAAAGATGTTCCGCAGGATGTAACGCCGATTGAAACAGCGCAACCCAAAAAGAAAAGCAAAAAGAAAATCATTTTAAGCTCAATTTCTGCGGCGGCAGCAGTTATAGTTGCAGTAACATCAATTGCAGTTATAAGACCTTGGCAAACAAAAACGCCACCTCCTGTAATTAAAGACAGTGTTATAGGAAATCCTCCTAAGGAAACACAGGATTATTCTGAAATTGAAGAAATGTTTGCAGAATATGCGGATAAATATCAGAATTACAGAGTATACAACGATACCACCCTTAAAGGCTTTGGCAGTATTTTTGGTAATAAGTCAGAATCAGCCGTATTGGAAGATAGCGTTATTATGGAAAATACGGTTGATATGAATACTGCACCTCAGGCACAAGCCGGAAATACCGGAACAACTACCCCCACAATTGAAAGTGTAAATGGTTCTGTGACTTCCGACAAAGCAGACACAGAAAGTAATAAACACGGCGAAACCAATGAGCAGGTTAAAGGAGTAAGCGAAGCAGATATTATAAAAAATGATGGAAAATATCTCTATATTGTTAACCCCGAAAATGCCGATTGGGACACCTATTACAGAGATTGCAGTCTTTATTATAATTATGTTAACGGTCTTGAAGAAACAACTTTTAAAGGGCAATCCACACCCGGCTATAATCCCGATGCACAGAGCACACCTCCTGCTGCACCTGCAACAACAGTAAAAGCAGAAACAGAGTCTGAAAAAAAGATTACTGCGCTTCCCGAGCTCAAATATTCCTGCGAAATTTCTATTGTTGAGCCCAATGCAAAGGGCGAATTGAAAAACATCAATAAAATAGAAATAGCAAAGCCCGAAAGGGAAGACGTTCACTATATGAATGTTCAGGAAATGTATGTTTTAAATAACCGCCTTATTGCTGTGCTTAACTGCCAGTTAAAAAGAGAAGTGAATAACGATAACGAAAAGGTGATGTATGATTGCCTTTATGGCGGAAGCAGCGGAAAAAACATCATAATGGCGGTATGCTTCAATATTTCCGACAGAAAGAATGTTAAGGAGGAGTGGAGAGTTTTCCAGGACGGCGGTTACATTTCCTCTCGTCTTATAAGCGATGAACTCGTTCTCCTCTCAAATTACTATGTTGATATTACCCAGGATGTTGATGTGGTAAAAGAAAATTGTATACCTGAAAATAGCTGTGACGGCAAAAAGTTTTCAAGAGTGGAAGTAAATGACATCTGCATTATGGAAGAAGTTTTCGACACAAGCTATCTTGTTGCATCCGTTTTAGATATTGATGACGAAAACACCCTGAAAACCGAGGCGGTTTTAGGTGCAGGACAGAACGTCTATTGCACAACCGAAACCCTTTATGCCACAAGCACCGAATATAATTACAACGATGCTCGCAAGGCAGAGGTTTTTGGTCTTTCCGGAGCAGAAAAAACACAGATTTATAAATTTGATATAAGAAATTACGACATCAAATATCTTAAAAATGCATCTGTTAATGGTAGCGCATTGAATCAGTTCAGTATGGACGAATTCAACGGCTATTTGAGAATTGCCACAACAAGCGGAAGCTGGGGAGAAAGCCTTATAAATCAGGTTTATGTCCTTAACGATAAACTTGAAACAGTTGGTTTGCTGAAAGATATTGCAAAGGGCGAAAGAATAAAATCTGTTCGATTCACAGGTAACACAGCATATGTTGTCACCTTTGTTCAGACTGACCCGTTGTTTGTAATTGATTTAACCGATGTTAAAGCACCTAAAATTTTAGGCGAGCTTAAAATCCCCGGTTACTCTGCATATCTTCATCCCGTTGGTGACGGTCTTGTAATGGGTGTTGGAGTTGATGGTACTGAAACAGGTACAAACGGCGGAATGAAGGTTTCTCTATTTGATGTCAGCGATCCTACAAAGCCTGTGGAATGCGGGAAATTCACAATGTCAGGCTACGAAACTAACGAGGCACAGGTTTATGTTGATTCAGAAGCCTATTATGACCACAAAGCACTTTGCTGGGATGCACAAAACAAGATAATGTATATTCCGTACAGTAAAAATGTTCACAGATGGGCATATAACGATGGTGAATATTATAACAAAACCACCGCAGGCATAGTTGCGATCAAAGTCGATGAAGAGGCTAAAGCACTTGAAACGGCAGGAGATTATATCGCAAATTCTACCGATTATGCTCAACCTGATGAATTTGCAAGAACAACATATATTGAGGATGTAATTTTTGGTTATTCAAGATATACAGGCTTGCTCTGTGCATTTGATAAAGGCACACAGAAGCAGCTTGATACAATAAATGTCAGCCGATAAGGAGTTGATATTATGAAGAAAATTTTCAGAGCTATAATTATAATAATTTCTTCTGCTATTCTTCTCTATGGTGTATTTGTTGGTATTGATTGCGTTAGGTTATATAAAGCAGGGGAAAGCAACAAGCCTTTAATTACAATAAATGAATTTCGTGGAGAAGATTATTGGAAATGTGATGGCTTGGGCTATACCGTAACATACAAATTTGACCCTGAAAAAGCAGTTGCTTTTGAGGAAGAGGGCAAAGAAAATGCTTATCCCGGTTCGCATGTTTATAGTGCAGAATTCAGGCTTTTTGATAAAATTCTTCTGTGGGCATGGATTGAATGATAAACAACAACTCTGAGGTGTTTTATTGAAAATAAAAATTTAAAATAATTTTTTGACAGATGTTGCATAATTTGTAACATCTGTTTTTGTTTATAGTGTCCCTTGTTAATAAAACAAATTTTTAGTATAATTTCAATCGGTAAACTTTAAATATAATTTTTGGAGTGAGTTTAATGAAAAAAGTATTGTCACTTGCTTTAGTAATTGTAATGATTTTTTCTGCAATACCCGTAACGGTATCTGCTGCAGAAGAAGTAACAACAATTACAACTGTTGCCCAGTTGGTTGCAATTGCCGATAATCTTTCAGGTAATTATAAGCTTGGAAACGATATTGACCTTTCCGATTACGGTGCTTGGGCACCCATTGGTGGTTCAACTGCATTCTCGGGCACGTTCGAAGGTAACGGAAAAACCATCAAAGGCTTGACTGTTAATACTTCAAGTCAATACGGCGGTCTTTTTGGTAATGTTTCGGGTACTGTTAAAAACCTTAATGTTGAAGGTTCAGTTACAGTAAATATGACATCAAATTCTGCTACAAGCATCTATGCAGGTCTTGTTGCAGGTAATGTTGGTTATTTTGGAACTATTGACAGTTGCTCTGCTTCAGGTAATGTTACAGCAACTCTGAATTGCTCTGCATCATCTTCTTTCCTTTCGTCACCCAAAGGCTATGCTTATGCAGGTGGTGTTGTGGGTAGCAGTTCATCTTTCTATGAGTTTTCTGAACTTTCTCACAAGTCAGGCACAGTTACAGCAACTGCGAATATGACTAACAAGGGTAATGCATTTGCTTATTCAGGTGGTATTGCCGGTAAAACAGGTGCAACCATTGCGGATAGCTATAATAAAGGCGATGTAAAAGCAACTGCAACTGCTTCAAGCGGTGAAACAACTGCATATTCAGGCGGTATTTCCGGTTACGGTAAAAACTTTGCAACATCTTATAACACAGGTAATATATCAGCTACAGGCACAACTCTTGCAAATGCAGGTGCTGTTGCAGGTTACGCAACCGGTACAGCAAAGAGTTGCTATTATCTCAGCGGTTGTGCAACAAATGCTTTTGGTGGCTATAGTGAAGATACTGCTCCCACAGCAACATCACTTTCTTCTACAAATTCAAAGAAGAAAGCAAGCTATGCAGGCTTCGATTTTGATAATGTGTGGGATATTACAAATTACATTACAACTCCTTCCCATTATGAAAAGGATGAAATTATTACAGGTACAGTTGCAGTTACAGGTACATTCCAGTGTGGTAATACTCTTACTGCAGATATGTCAGGTGTTGCTCCTGAAAAGGCATGGAATGGAACTATCAAGCAGGTTAAATACCAGTGGTACAGAGGTGTTGAAGAAAAGGACACCGAATCAAATCAGACAGTAATTAACTATACTGCTATCAGCTCAGCAACTTCAAATACATATAAAATCACCGAAAGTGATCTTGGTAAATACATTAAACTTGTTGTTCGTGGTAGATTGACTTATGGCGGTATGCTTGAATCAAAAGGAACAAAGGTTGAAAAATTAACCCCTGCAACTCCATCCGCACCTGTTGTTGAAGAGCTTGGAGACACTTTTGTTGTTGTTAAAGCAGTAAACGGTGCAGAATATGGTTATGCGAAAAGCAGTTTTATGAATTGGGGAAGTACAATCACATGGGGAAGTAATAATAAAATTGAAGGTCTTTCACCCTCAACAAAATACAAGCTTTATGTAAGAATACCCGAATCTGCAACAACAAATGCAAGTGCAAATAGTGAAGCAACTGAAATTACTACATTTGAAGAGGGCTATAATCCCTATGCAGTAAGCGGTTCTGTTTCTATTAGCGGAACAGGAGAATATGGTCAAACTCTTACAGCAGATATTTCTGCTCTTATAGTAGGAAAAAGCGGTGCAACCTATTCTTATCAATGGAACAGAGATGGTGTTGCAATTTCCGGAGCAACAAGCAAAACCTATAAAATTATTGCCGATGATATCGGTACAAAAATCACAGTAACAGTTACTGCAAACTCTCCCTTTGAAGGCTCTTTAACAAGTAATACAATAAGTGTTACTCTTGCTGAACCTAAAAATTTGTCTATTAAGAATACCGAAACAGGTATTACGCTTGAGTGGTCTAAAGTAAGTGGTGCAACAGGATATGTTGTTTACCAAAGGGGTACATTCAGTTGGACAGCGGTTGCAACAGTTGATACAAACACATATTCTGTTGATGGACTTACAAGCGGAACAACCTATCAATATACAGTTTCTGCAAAACGTGGAGATGTTGAAGGTGCAAAAAATTCAACAGGTGTAAGTATTGTTTATATTGACGCGCCACAGAATTTTTCTGCAGATGAATTTGTTGCAAATCAGGCAACGCTTACATGGACTGCAGTAAGCAATGCAAAGTCCTATAACATTTACAGAGGTACTGCAACAGGCGAACTTTCTCTTATTAAAGAAGGTGTTACAGGTACAGAGTATCAGGACACAACCACCACAAAGGATTCAACTTATAACTATGCAATTGAGGCAGTAAGCGGCGATTATGCTTCTGCTCAGAGTGATATAGCAACAATAAAAATTACGGGAACAGCTACTCATCGTTACAATGCATGGGTTGTTGATAAAGAGCCCACTTGTACACAGGCTGGTTCAAGACACAGAGATTGTACAATGTGTGACGATGTTCAGACAGAAACACTTCCTGCAACAGGACATAATTACGGCGATTGGACAGTTTTACAGGAGCCTACCTGTACCGAAACAGGCTCACGTTACAGAACCTGTAGTGTGTGTTCCTATAACGATACAGAAATAATTCCTGCAAAAAAACATACCTATGGTGATTGGATTATTGACAAAGAAGCAACCTGCACAGAGACAGGGCTTAAACACCGTTTATGCATGGTTTGTAGTTATGTAAATGAAAAAACTATCAGTGAAAAAGGACATATTGAAACTGATTGGATTATAGATAAAGAAGCAACAGTAAACGCAGCAGGTAAAAAACATAAGGATTGTAGTCGCTGTAAAAATACAATTAAAACAGTAAAAATTCCTCAACTTAAATGTGCAAAGCCTGTATTGACAAAGGTGTTTAATACTGATGGAGATATTAAAATAAGGTGGGGCGCGGTTACAGGAGCAGATATATACAGAGTTTACCGAAAGGTAAGCGGTGGAGAATACGAGTATATCGGCTCAACAACTAAAACCTATTATGTAGATACACAAGCAAGTGCGGGAAAAACATGCAGATACAGAATAAGAGTAAAGAACGAAGCAGGTTATTCTGAATACAGCGTAAGTATAGCTATTAAGCATATTGATGAGCCTGCACTTAAATCAATTGATAATTCTGCATATGGGGTAAAGCTTGATTGGGACAAGGTAACAGGAGCTAAAACATATAGTATTTACCGTAAGGTAAGTGGTGGAGCGTATGAGTATCTTGATGCAACAAGCAATACATACTTTACTGATAAAACTGCAAAATCCGGTACAAAATACTATTATGCAATCCGTGGCAAGAATGAGGAAAGTGTATCAAGTCAATCTGCATCACTTTCTAAATACTACCTTGCAGACCCGACACTTAAAACAGCTACAAGCACCACAAGTGGTATCAAGCTCAGTTGGAGTGAGGTAACAGGTGCAGAAGGTTATATAGTTTATCGCAAAACCGATTCAGGTAGCTACGAAAAAATTAAAACCTTAAAAGGTGTAACATCGCTTTCTTATACAGACTCCTCTGTAAAGAAAGGAACAAAGTATTCGTATAAAGTAAAAGCATATTATAGCAAAACCTATAGTGCATATTCGAATGCAAAAGCTTTGACAGATAAATATTAAAAACAATGCCGCCGTGAAGGCGGCATTGTTTTTTTGATCAAAATCTTCTTGCTTTTTTATTGTATAAATAGTATCATTATAATGTATATTTATGTTTAGAGGTGAGCTTATGTATCTTTGCCCCCAACCTAAAATTCTCGAGCTTAAAAAGGGTATGCTTAATTTTCCTGTTGGTGAAATGCCCAAGGTAGAAAAGAAAAAAACACCCGAGCTTTCAGAAAAAGAAAGCTACCGAATAAATATTGATGAAAACGGGGTTTTAATCGAGGGAGCAGATGAAAAGGGCCTTTATTATGGCGAGCTTACCCTTAAACAATTAATGCTTAACTATCGCGGTTGTCTGCCCTTTCTTTACATATACGATGAACCGGAATTTTCTTATCGTGGCTTTATGATAGACTCCTGCCGTCATTTTTTCACAGTTGATGAAATCAAAAGAATGATAGATGGTGCGGCACTTTTCAAATTCAATAAATTCCATTTCCATCTTTCCGAGGACCAGGGCTTCAGAGTTGAAATGGAGTCCTACCCCTTGCTTACAAGCGTTGGTTCTGTAAGACCCTCTTCCAATTTCGGCAGGGGAGAAAATGACAATACTCCTTATGGCGGTTACTATACCAAGGAAGAGCTAAAGGAGATAGTAAAATACTGCGAGGAAAGATATATTGAGGTTATTCCCGAGTTTGATTTCCCCGGTCACACAACGGCAGTAATTTCTGCTTACCCCGAGCTTTCTTGCACAGGTGAAAAAATAGAGCTTAAAACCACAGCGGGAGTTTTTAAGGATATTCTTTGTGTGGGAAATCCTGAAACACTGAAACTTATTTATGCGGTTATCGACGAGCTTTGCGAGATTTTTCCGTCAAAATATTTCCATATCGGCGGAGATGAGGCTCCTAAAACTCGCTGGCTCAACTGTCCCAAATGTAAAGCCAAGCTGGAAGAGGAAGGGCTTCATACAATGGATGAGCTTCAGGGCTGGCTCGTTAATGAGGTTGCAGCATATTTGAAGAAAAAAGGCAGAAAAGCAATTTGCTGGAACGAATCCTTAAATGGCGGAAACCTTGATAAAGATAATATTACCGTTGCTCTCTGGATGGACAAAACAAACAAGAGTATAGAATGGGCAAACGGCGGAAATCCCATCATTATGGAGAAATTTACGCCCTATTATGTTGATTACCCATATGGTATGCATTCTTTAAGAGATGTTTATATGTTCAATCCCCGAAAGGTGAGAGGACTTACTTCTTTAGGTGCTGCATCCGTAAAAGGTGTTGAGTCACCAATCTGGACAGAATATGTAAGAGATTTCGAAAAAATGAGCTATATGTGCTTCCCACGTTGGCTTGCTGTTGCAGAAACGGGCTGGAATGGTTCGAATCCAAAGGGTTATCAGAGCTTTTTGAAATCGGCAGAATTTTATTCCGATATTTTAAAGGGGATGGGTCATAATCCTGCACCTAAAAGTGAATGGAATGTTGCGCCACATGAGCGTTTGAATAAAACTGTAGGATTTTTCAAAAACACATTGACCACAGAAACTATAAAAAACTTTTTTAAGAAAGATTA
This sequence comes from Acutalibacteraceae bacterium, assembly GCA_045604605.1. Classification (GTDB taxonomy): domain Bacteria; phylum Bacillota; class Clostridia; order Oscillospirales; family Acutalibacteraceae; genus DTU089. Next base: position 11,717 of record JAZUOL010000018.1, read on the forward strand.
AAAGCTATGATTAAATACTCTGTTATCGGTACATCGTGGATTACAAAATCTTTTATAGACGGTGCAAATTTATATGAGGATTTGTGCCTTGATGGCGTGTATTCCCGTTCATTTGAGAAAGGCTCTGATTTTGCAAAGGAAACAGGTGCAAAAAGAGTTTTTACGGATTTTAAAGACCTCGCTTCTTCAGATACGGATTTGGTTTATGTTGCAAGCCCTAATGCTTGCCACTATGAACAATGCAAAGCTCTTCTTTTGAACGGAAAACACGTAATCTGTGAAAAGCCGATTACAATTACCACAGAAGAGTTCAAGGAGCTTTGCGATATTGCAAATGAAAATAATCTTGTTTATTTTGAAGCGATTATGTATATGCACACTCCTTTAAGACAGGTTTTAAAGGACGCGGTAAGTAAAATCGGAAAAATCAGAAGTGCAACAATTGATTTTTCACAGCTTTCTTCAAAATATCCGGCTCTTAAAAATGGCGAGCTCCCCAATATATTCAATCCCGAAATGAAAACAGGTGCTCTTAACGATTTGGGTATTTATTGTGTTTACCCTGTAATCGATTTATTTGGTATGCCAGAAAATATTATTCCCGCTCAGCACTTTCTTCATACCGGTGCAGACGGTAGCGGAAGTGCCGCGTTTGAATATAAAGATAAGCTTGTAACAATTACCTATTCAAAGGTAGGTCAGAGCCGTTCTGCTTCGCAGTTTATGGGCGATGAGGGAACAGTTACAGTTGAAAGCATATCAAAGCTTGATGGTATAAGGCTTTACAATAACGATGGTGACGAAATTCTTCTGAATGGAGAGACCGATAAAAAATATCTTATGGGTAACGAAGCAAAAAGTGCGATAGACTTTATTCTTAAAAGAGAAGAAACTGACAATTTCCTTAAGGAATGTCAGTTGATGAACAAAAAGGTTCTTTTATGTATGGAAAAAATGAGGGTAGAAAATGCTTGAACAGGAGATTAAAGAATTTTTGCTTAATAAAGGTGTAACCGATGTTGGCTTTTCAGAAATCGACAATGCTGATACAGGCGATTTAAAATATGCTGTCAGCATTGTAGTGAAGCTTTCTGATGCAATTATTGATGAAATTGACGGTGCGCCCACACCCACATATTTCAATCATTACAGAACGGTAAACGCCTTTATTGACAGAACACTTTTAGAAGCGGGTCTGTTTTTACAAAGCAAGGGCTATAAATATATAACTGTTGCTGCATCGCAGAGTATGCCCACAACACCCTTTAACGGCAGATATTCTCATAAAGAGGCGGCTCATAAGGCAGGCCTTGGAAATATAGGCAAAAACGATTTGTTTTTACATAAAAAATATGGTGCAAGAGTTCGTTTAGGAACACTTTTTACAGATTGTCAGCTTCAAGGAGAGGGTATATTAAAGGAAAATCCTTGCATTAATTGCGATAGATGTGTGAAAGCTTGTCCCAGCGGTGCAATTCTTGGTGTGAATTATTATGACGGAATAAAACGAGAGGAAATGTTCAGTCCGTCAGTTTGCAGTGAATATATGAAAAAAGCGTATCAGAAAATCGGCAGAGGTGCAGTCTGCGGAATTTGTATGCAGGTTTGTCCTGTATATAATATGAATAAATAACTTCTTATCGTATTGGCGTACTAAATAGAGTGAATAACTTCGAACCAAATATGGTTTAATACAGCCACTTTTCCCTGTAACATCGTTAAAACTCTTGAAAGGAGAAAGCCTTCCTGCGAGTTTTGCCTTGTTACAGAAAAAATTGCCAAGTATTAAACTTCGCAGAACCTGAAATGCCCGAATTTGCGTGCATTTGGGATTTTCTTTGGCGAAGTTATACTGTCGTATATCGAGACAAAAAAATTACAAAGGTGCGTGAATTCGGACATTTAAGGCATATTTGGTTCGAAGTTATTCACTCTAAAGGGGTAGTAATAATGGCAAAAATTTTAATTGCAGATGATGAACAGCTTATAAGAAAGCTTATCGGTGATTGTCTTAAAAAAGAAGGACACGAGGTTTTAGAGGCGGAAAACGGCGAAATAGCTTTGCGCATTTTTGAAACAAACAAGGATTTGGCTTTAGCGTTACTTGATATAATGATGCCTGAAATAGATGGTTGGGAAGTTTGCAGAAGAATTCGTGAAAAAAGTGATATGCCTGTTATGCTTGTTTCTGCTCGTTCTCAGGATTTTGACCAGATAATGGGCTTTGAATCAGGGGCAGATGATTATGTAACTAAGCCTTTCTCTCTTGCTGTTCTTTCAAGGCGAATTGAAACTCTTTTAAAAAGAGGAACCAATCTTAAAAGAAAAGATAAAAATTCTGATGAGATTATTATTGAAAATCTTACAATAAAGCCCTCTTCCCACGAGGTCACAATTGATGGAGAAAAAATAGACCTGACTCTTAAAGAGTTCAAAATTCTCACGAAGCTTTGTAACTCTCCCGGAAGAGTGTATACAAGAGATGCTCTTTTAGACGAGCTTTGGGGTATGGATTATACGGGAGATACAAGAACTGTTGACTCTCACGTTGCAAGACTGCGCACCAAATTAGGTGAATGGGGTCTTAAATATATAATAACTGTTTACGGAACAGGGTACAAATTAAACGAGAAATAACGAGAAGGAGGTAGCCACATGAAGCGCAAAGGCTTGGGTATTCGCGCCAAGGTGTTTTTAGAAATAGGTGCTATAATTGCAGTTTGTCTTGTGGGTATCTCCATAGCAAACTCCCAATTATTGGAGAGTGTGTATATATGGAATGTGGAGCGTTCCTTAAGTACTATGGCGCAAAGCGCAGAAAATGCGGGAGAAGATTATTATGCACTTTTGTCCGAATATGAAATCAAGCAAGGTGTAAGTATAGACCTTTATGACCCAACAGACAATTTGCTTTATGAGGGAACAGGAAATTTTATTTCTGCTAATAAACTGAATATTATAAGCAGAAAGCAAAACGAAGACGGTAGTTACTTTAATGTTGTTGCCGAGGATGGAAGCACAACTCAATACATAGTTTTTGGTAAGGATTTTGAGAATGGCTATCATATTGAAATAACAGCCCAGAAGGACCCCATTAAAGAAAATGCAAATCTTGCAACAAGTGTTACAACAACCATAACGGTTCTTGCTCTTGTTTTCGCTCTTATTTTTATTTCAGCTTATTCAAAGCATTTCACAAAACCGCTTATCGAAATGAGTGACGTGGCAAATAAAATTGCAAATCTTGATTTTTCTGCCAAATGTGAAATTAACAGAGGTGATGAAATCGGTGCTTTGGCAGACAATATCAATGTTGTTTCTGATTCATTGAATACTGCCCTTTCAGAGCTTCGTGAAAAGAATGAGCAGCTTATGGAAGATATTGAAAAAGAACGCCGTATTGAAAAAATGCGGGCAGATTTCATATCCTCTGCATCCCACGAATTGAAGACGCCTATAGCAATTATACGAGGCTATGCAGAGGGCTTAAAAATGAACGTGGATGCGCAGGATGAAAGCGCAACGGAATATTGCGATATTATAATGCGGGAAGCAGACAGGATGAATGTGCTCGTTCTTAATATGCTTGAGCAATCGCTATATTCTTCAGGCATCAAGCAGCCTGATATGACTGCTTTTGATGTAAATGAATTTATATCAGATTTACTTAAAACCGTAACTCCTATTTTTGAAGAAAAGGGTGTTACAGCAAAATATGAGGCAAATAATAAATTTATAGCCTTTGCAGATAAAACTCAGATGACTACAGTGCTTTCAAACATTGTGCTTAATGCTTGCAGTCACGCAAATGGCGAAAAGCTCATTGAAATTACTACGACAAAAGAAAATAATAAAATAAAAATAAACGTGTTCAATACGGGAAGTCGTGTTGAGGACAAAGATAAGGATGGTATTTTCACATCATTTTATCGGGCGGATAAGGCTCATTCAAGAGCAGAAGGCAGATTTGGTCTTGGACTTGCAATTGTAAAATCAATAACAGAAAATCACAACTGTGAGTGTGGTTTTGAAAATAAAGAAAATGGTGTTACATTCTGGTTTACAATGCCTGAATGTAGTTCAACGGAAGGAATAACACACAATGAAAATTAATTTTGTAATTCCCTGCCTTTTGGGAGTTGAGGGTATAATTGCTGATGAGCTTCGATTTTTAGGAGCAGAAAATGTTCAGGCAGAAAACGGCAGAGTGCTTTTTTCAGGCGACGAAAATATGCTCGCAAGAGTTAACATTTGCTCTCATTTTGCAGAAAGAGTTCAAATCAATATGGGTTCTTTTACCGCAAAGACCTTTGAAGAGCTTTTTCAGGGTGTAAAGGCTCTTCCTTGGGAAGAATGGATCGGAAGAGAGGATGCATTTCCCGTGAAAGGCTATTCTCTTAAATCCACTCTTTTCAGTGTAAGCGATTGTCAGGCAATTATTAAAAAGGCGGTTGTTGAAAGACTTAAATCAAAATACGGCATTTCCTGGTTCAACGAAAGTGGTCCTGTTCATCAGATTCAGTTTTCTATTATGAACGATCAGGTAACTATGCTTATTGATACAACAGGTGCAGGGCTTCACAAGCGAGGTTACAGACTTTCTCAGAATGGAGCGCCTATTAAGGAAACTCTCGCAGCATCAATTTGCGCTCTTGCAAAGCTTCGACATTATCATACTTTGTATGATCCTATGTGCGGTAGCGGTACTCTTCTTATTGAGGGTGCTTTATATGCCCACAATATTGCTCCCGGACTTAATCGTCACTTTGCAGCAGAAAGATTTGATGTTCTTCCTAAAAATATCTGGAAAGAAGAAAAGGAAAGAGCAATCAGCCTTGAAAAGGTAGATACGGATTTCATAGGCTATGGCTCTGATATTGATGCAGAAGCGATTAAAATTGCGATTGAAAATGCTTCAAGACTTCCTATAGGGAAAAAGCTTAATTTTGAAAAAAGAGATTTAAAGGATTTCAAAAAGCTAAGCGAGAGAGGAACAGTTATCTGCAATCCGCCTTACGGTGAAAGACTTTTGGATTTGCAAGAGGCGCAGAAGCTTTACAAGGAAATGGGCAGAGTGTTTGACAAAGCTCACGGTTGGAGTTATTATATAATCACTCCCGATGAGGAGTTTGAACAATGCTTCGGCAGAAAAGCAGATAAGAGCAGAAAGCTTTACAACGGTATGATTAAGTGCAGATTGCATATGTATTTTAAATAAGGTGAGAAATATGAAACATTTATTTATCGTTAATCCCGTTTGCGGAAAGGGTATTTCTATTGAAAGATGTACCAACGGAATTGTTGAAACAATGACCGAATTAGGCATAGATAATTACGAAATATATACAACCAAAGCCCCTCGTGATGGTTATGAATATGCTAAAAAAGAGGTTGAAAAGGGTGAACATATCCGTGTTTACGCTTGCGGTGGCGACGGTACTCTTTATGAGGTAGTAAACGCTTGTGCTTGCCACCCAAATGCAGAGGTTGCGGCATTTCCCTTGGGTAGCGGTAATGACTTCATCCGTATTTTCGGTGATAAAAAGGATTTAAGAAATGTTGCTGACCATGTAAATGGTACAGTTATGGATTTTGACCTTATTAAATGCGGTGACCAGTATGCAATCAATCAATGCTCAATGGGTGTTGATGCAGAGGTTTGCGCAAAGCAGGCAGATTTCAAAAAACTCCCTCTTCTTTCAGGTGAGGCGGCATATACTGCGGCACTTCTTTACTGTTTTATCGGCAGAATGAAGAGCAGATTTACAATTACAATTGACGACGAAGAGCCTTTTACAAGTGACGTGCTTTTCTGCGTTGCAGGTAACTCCCGTTGGTATGGTGGCGGTTATATGGCAGCGCCTAAAGCTCTCACTTATGACGGACTTCTTGATTTTATCATTGTTAAAAAAGACTGTTTGAGAATCAAGCTTCTTTCTCTTATTAACCCCTACAAAAAGGGTCAGCATCTTGACTGGGACAGAACAATTTTCAAAAGAGGTAAAAAGATTCATATAACAAGTGCAAAGCCTGCGGCAATGAACGTTGACGGCGAAACAGACTATGTAACCGAATGCACCTTTGAAATTGTTGAAAAGGGAATTAAATTCGTTGTTCCCGCTTGCTCCGACTTTATGGAGAGAGTAAAAAACGGTACTGTATAAAAACTTAATTCCCCCGAAGAAAAAGCCTTGGCTTTTTCTTCGGGGGAATGTGTTTTCTTGAAAAATTTCTTTTTCTCTATAACCAATTATAGCACATAAACAGGAAAAATACAATACTTGCATATAAAAGAGAAATATAGTATGATTAATTTTTGCAGACACTATATTTTAATTTGCAGACTTATGTTTTTGGAGGTAGTATTTTGCTCGGTAAGGATATGAAAATCGAAGAACAGAATGCTCAATATGTTCAGGAGTTTTTAGATAACGAAATAGTCCGTTTAGGTGAGCTTATTGAAGAATACAAAGCCAATGTTAAGGTTATGGGTGAAGATTTCAATATGGATAACCCCAATGGTGGTATGTATTCGGGAATGGAGCTTACCCAAATCCATCACGAAATGGAAAAGCAGTTTCTTTATTCTGAAGAGGCTTCAAGAGATATTTATTTCTTTAAAAAGCTTCGCAAAGCGCCCTATTTTGCAAGGGTGGATTTTAAAGGTGATAATGCAAAAAAAGAAAAGACAATATATATTGGTTTAAGAACCCTCCAGAAACACGATACCTTTGAAATGCTTGTGTGTGACTGGCGTGCACCTGTTGCTTCACTTTTTTATGAGGATTTTGAAGATAAGGCATTTTTCGAAGCACCAAGAGGCAGAATGACAGGGGATCTGCTTCTTAAAAGACAGTTTAAATTTGAAAATGGTAAATTAAAATATTATGTTGACAGTGACCTTAAAATTGATGACGATATTTTAAGAGATGTGCTGTCATCCTCCTCGAGTGAGCATCTAAAGGTTATTGTAAACAGCATTCAGAGAGAACAGAATAAGGTTATTCGCTATGCAGATAACGAAAATCTTCTTGTTATAGGACCTGCAGGAAGCGGTAAAACCTCAGTCGGTTTTCATAGACTTGCATACCTTCTTTATCAGAACAGAACGGAGCTTTCATCTGCGGAAATCATAATGTTTTCAAATAACGATATTTTTTCAAGCTATGTTGCAGATATTATACCTGAGCTTGGTGAAATGCCCATAAACTATTCTTCTTTTTACAATATTTTTGCGGCAGAAATTCCTACAGTTTCAACAGGAGATTACTATTCTCTTGCAGAAAGAATTATAAATGGCGATAGTCGTCGCAGTAAAAGTGCAGGAATAAAACTGGGCAAGGCTTTTGTAGATTTTCTTGAAGCAGATACAGATGTATGTGAACCTGAATTCAGCGATATAACACTTTTTGAAGATGTTATATTCTCAAAAGAAGCTCTTTTAGAAAGATTTTTAAGTGATACTGAAAACTCACAAAAATCAAGGGGAGAGCGTCTTGCAGCATATGTTCAGGGTATTATTGATGAATATTTTATCAGCCACAGAGAAGAAATTTATCTTCATATTGATGCGGATTCAGAAATCGACGAAGATACTGCAAAGCTTTTCAAGGCAAAGCGCAGAGAGGTTAAGCAGTATGCGACTGAAATGATTAAAAGTGCTATTCTCGTTGACCCCATAGCAGTTTATTTCAAGCTTTTGGAAAAGTATGCAGAAGAAATAAATTGCCCTGAGCTTTTAGATACAAAAGCTACGCTTGATAAAGGCTACCTTGAATTTGAAGATGCTCTCGGAGTTGTTTATGTTAAGTCAGTTCTCGGTATGTCAGCAGTGCTTTCAGGCGTTAAGCACATTCTTATAGATGAAGCCCAAGACCTTTCATATATTCAGCATAAGCTTATTTTAAAAATGTTCCCAAGAGCAAGAGTTACTCTTCTTGCAGATACAAATCAGGCAATCATTTCTGAGCTTAATACTACAAGTAAAGAAAAGCTTGCTGAAATATACAATGCAAAAACACTTAACCTTAATAAGAGCTATCGTTCAACAAAAGAAATAAATTCCTATGCTCTAAAGCTTCTCCCTGAAGAAAAAAGATATGAAATCTTTGAGCGCTCAGGTGAAGAGGTTAAAGAAATAGGCGGTAATATCGAGGAATTTAAAAATGCAGTGAAGGAATTATCAGATGATAGTCCGTCAACTTGCATAATTACTCGCAATCTTGAAGAAGCAATTGCAGTTTATAATGAGCTTAAAAGTGAGATTGATGGTTTGAGAATTTGCGATAATAAATCCTTTGAGCTTTCTCATAATCCCATTGTTATGCCTTTGGCACTTACAAAGGGACTTGAATTTGATAATGTAATCGTGTACGATAAAGATGGTACTTTCAGTGGAGAGGAAAATAAAAAATATCTCTATATGGCATCCACAAGAGCGTTGCACAGACTTACAATTTTTAATTGTAAGTCTGAGTTGAAAAGTGAAAATTGAAAGTGGAAAATTTCGGGGCGCAAAAATGCGCCATAATTAAAAACGGCGGGTGCAAAATATGGTTAATATTGAAGAACGCAGTTTGGATTTTGCAATAAGAATTGTAAAATTAAAAGACTATTTGGTAGAAGAAATTAAAGAGTATGAACTTGCAAAACAAATATTAAAATCTGGAACCAGTATTGGTGCTAATATTGCTGAAGCTCAACAAGCACAAAGCAAAGCCGATTTCTTGTCAAAGATGAATATTGCCTTAAAGGAATGTACCGAAACAAAATATTGGTTAAGGGTTTAAAAGGGTTCTAAGAAACTAACAGAACACGAGTTTGAATCTGTTTATAACGAATGTGTGGAAATAGAAAAAATACTATCCGCAATAGTAAAAACAACTAAAAGTAGATTGGAAAAATAATTAATATTAAAAGTGAATGCAAGTGATAATTATATAACGCCGACCGCAGGTCCCGAAACTTTCCACTTGCCATTTTCCACTTTCAATTTTTGAATAGGTGAATTTATGGAACAGTTAAAATTTTTCGTCATTACCGACCCCCACTATTTCAGTGAAAAATTGGGCGCTTATGGTACAGGTTATGAGGCTTTTATGGACTATGAGCAGAAGTGCTATGCAGAAACTGCTGCAATCAATAAAGCCGCTAACGAATATCTTAAAAATAGCACAGAAGCGGATATAATTCTTATTGCAGGTGACCTTTCCTTTAACGGAGAAAAGGAAAGTCATATTGATTACTCAAAAGAGCTTAAGGCTTTAAAGGAAAGCGGTAAAAAGATTTTTGTTGTTACTGCAGGTCATGATATTTCCCGCAGTCCGTTCCAATATAACGGTGGCGAAAGAGAGTCTGCGGAGGGTATTGAATTCAAAGACCTTTTAACTTATTACGGCGAATTCGGTTATAACGATGCAATTGCTTTCAATGAAGAGCACCTTTCATATGTTGCAGAGCTTTCTGAGGATATACGCCTTTTGGTAATATGTAACGATACTGCTGAGGGCAACAACAAAACTTATGATGACGAGTTCTTGAAATGGATTGAAGAGCAGGCAAAAAAAGCAAAAGAGGATGGAAAGATGATGATTGCAATGGAGCATTATCCTGTTCTTCCCGGTCAACCTATACTTGCTCTTATTCCTGATGCCCGACAAAAAGAAAGCAAAAAGTTAATAGAAACTCTTGCAGATAACGGAGTTCATCTTATTTTCACAGGCCATATGCACAATCAGAGCGTGAATGTTGTTGAAACTGAAAAGGGTAACAAGTTCTATGACGTTTGCACAGGCTCTCTTATAGGTTGCCCTGCGTTTATGCGCCTTGTTACAATCAAAGACGAAAGCACAGTTGAAATAAAGAGCATTCCTGTTCCAGAGTTTCAGTGGGACAAAAAAGGTAAAACAGGTGAACAGTATCTTCAGGATCAATTTGACAGAATGCTAATTACATTAATTGGCGGAATGAAGGATAATCCCGAAAAGGTTTTACATAAATTCGGAATTGGGGATAAGACTTCACTTTATAAGCCGGTTAAATTTGTCGGTAAAATTCTTTATACCTGGTCTGTTGGAAAAATCGCAAGACTTTTCTTTGTTAAAGCTCATCCCGATGTAAAGAAGGACAGATTCTTTGATTATCTTGTGGGCCTTGTGAGAAATATGTTTTGTGGTGACCAGCCTTATACGGAAGATACTCCTTTTGGAGAAACATTCCTTAAGGTTCTTAAAAGACTTAAACCCATTCTCAAAATACTTAACAAGAAGCTTCACGGAGCTCAGGGTGAAGAGCTTGATTTCTATGAAATGCTCAAGCACTCTGCAGGTAACTACGGAATTTCAGACTATAACGCAGTATTGAATCTCAAATAAAAAACACAAAGCAGTAGGTTTTTGCCTACTGCTTTGTTGTTTCTTAATTGTTTATTTAGAAAGCAATTTTTTCTTCGATGTAAGCTTCAAGCTCGTCAATTGAAATACGAACCTGTTCCATTGTATCTCTGTCACGGACTGTTACGCAGCCGTCTTCGATACTGTCAAAGTCATAAGTGATGCAGAAGGGTGTACCGATTTCGTCCTGACGGCGATATCTTTTACCGATTGAACCTGCATCGTCAAAGTCAACATTGAATTTCTTTGAAAGCTTTGTGAAGATTTCTGTTGCCTGTTCGTTGAGCTTCTTTGAAAGGGGAAGAATTGCACATTTGAAGGGTGCAAGTGTGGGATGAAGACGAAGAACAACTCTTGTATCGTTCTTTTCTGCATCAACAACCTCTTCGTCATAAGCCTCTGTGAGAATTGTAAGGAAAAGTCTTTCGACACCGAGAGAGGGCTCGATTACATAGGGAATGTATCTCTCGTTTGTTTCGGGGTCGAAGTAATCAAGGCTCTTACCTGATGTATTGATATGCTGAGTAAGGTCATAATCAGTTCTGTCAGCAACGCCCCAAAGCTCACCCCAACCAAAGGGGAAGAGATATTCGAAGTCTGTTGTAGCTTTTGAATAGAAGCAAAGCTCTTCGGGGTCGTGGTCGCGAAGACGAAGGTTTTCTTCCTTGATACCGAGAGAGTAGAGCCAGTCACGGCAGAAGCCACGCCAGTATTCAAACCATTCAAGGTCTGTGCCGGGCTTGCAGAAGAATTCAAGCTCCATCTGTTCAAACTCACGAACACGGAAAATGAAGTTACCGGGAGTGATTTCGTTACGGAAGGATTTACCAATCTGAGCAACACCGAAAGGAACTTTCTTTCTTGTTGTTCTCTGAATATTTGCAAAGTTTACGAAAATACCCTGTGCAGTTTCAGGACGAAGATAAAGCTCGTTTTTGCTGTCTTCTGTTACACCCTGGAATGTTTTGAACATAAGGTTAAACTGACGGATATCTGTGAAGTTATGCTTACCGCAGGAAGGACAAGCAATTGCTTTTTCCTTGATATAGTCCATCATCTGCTCATTTGACCAGCCTGCAACATTGGTGCCGTCAAAATCTTCGATGAGGTTATCTGCTCTGTGACGGGTTTTGCACTCACGGCAATCCATAAGAGGGTCGGAGAAACCGCCAAGGTGGCCTGAAGCAATCCAAGTCTGAGGGTTCATAAGAATTGCGCTGTCAAGACCTACGTTGTAGGGATTTTCCTGAATGAATTTTTTGCGCCAAGCGTTTTTGATATTGGTTTTAAGCTCAACACCAAGAGGGCCGTAGTCCCATGTGTTAGCAAGACCGCCGTAAATCTCACTGCCTGCGTAAACAAAGCCTCTGCCCTTGCAAAGAGCAACAAGCTTTTCCATAGATTTTTCTGTGTTTTTCATATATAAATCTGTCCTTTCAGATAATTAACTTTCAGTACTTGCCACTTTCAACTTGCAACTCGTATTCAGTTGTCTGTGTCGAGTTTTTTATCAGATATCTTACCACCGAACTGACTGTAATACATATCAGCATAAAGACCGCCCTTTTGAAGAAGCTCTTTATGAGTGCCCCGTTCTTTAACAGTACCTTTGTCGATAAAGAGAATTTCATCGGCTTTCTTAATTGTTGAAAGTCTGTGAGCAATAACAAAATTTGTTCTGCCCTTCATAATTTCACTCATAGCCGCCTGTAAAAGAAGCTCGGTTCTTGTGTCGACAGAGCTTGTTGCTTCGTCGAGAATAAGAATTTTCGGGTCTTTTAAAAGAGCGCGGGCAATTGTGAGCAACTGCCTTTGACCTTGTGAAAGATTTTCACCGTTTTCTTCAAGAATTGTGTTATAGCCCTCTGAAAGCTCAGAAATGAACTCGTCTGCATGAGCGGCTTTTGCAGCAGCAATAACTTCCTCATCGGTAGCATCAAGCTTTCCATAGCGGATGTTATCTTTAATTGTGCCGTTAAATAACCAGGTGTCCTGAAGCACCATTCCATAAAGAGAGCGCAAATCATCGCGAGGAATGTCGCGGATATCTGTTCCGTCAATGGTAATCTTACCGCTGTTTACGTCATAAAAACGCATAAGAAGATTAACGAATGTAGTTTTGCCTGCTCCTGTCGGACCAACAAGCGCCACAAGACCACCGCATTTAACGGAAATGTCAAGGTTCTTCATTAAGGGCTTGTCGGGAGAATATGAGAAAGAAACATTTTCAAATTTGAGAACATCTTCAAATTTAATGTCTTTTCCGGCTTTATCTGCAACTTCTTCAGCTTCATCAAGAACTGCGAAAACTCTTTCGGAAGAAGCCATGCTTGATTGGAGATTGTTTACAATCTGAGCAAGCTGAGAAATAGGGGAGGTGAAAAGCTTTGAATAGGTGATAAATGTAAGAATACCTCCTATAGTAAAGCTTTCGCCCATATCATAAAGAACTGTGCCGTTAATAGCAAAAACCCCATCATTTACTATGAGATAGCCACCGATAATGGCAATAAGAATGTAACCAAAGTTATCAATAAGATTAATAAAGGGAGCAATTGTACCTGATATAAACTGAGCTTTTCGGCTGACATCAGTTAACTCATCGTTAATATCATTGAATTCGTCAACAGCTAATTGCTCCTGCCCGAAAAGACGGACAATTTTATGACCTGTGTACATTTCTTCAACGTGGCCGTTAAGCTCGCCTGTTCTATCCCATTGAATTTTGAAAAGTTTCTTTGATACCCTCATAATGCTCAATGCAATTGCAGCAGCAGGGGGAACAATAAGAACAATAACAAGGGTCAGGAACCAGTTTGTTACAAGCATCATCACGAAAACCCCAACAAGGGTTATAATTGATGTTACAACTGAAACTAAATTGTGCTGAAGAGTGTTACTGATATTGTCAATGTCATTAATAAGTCGGGAAAGAATATCACCTTTAGCGTTTGAATCAAAAAATTTGAGAGGTAAATGAGAAAGCTTGGTGTTTAAATCCTCTCTGAGTCTGCGAACAACCTTTGCAGTGATTCCTGCCATTGTGTATTGCTGAATAAATGAGAAAACAGCCATACCGCCATACACCGCAAGAAGCATAAGAATATAGGGAATCAGTGTTTCCGCAGAAATTTCATATCCTTCAATTTTGAGGGCAACCTGTTCGTTAAGAACATCAAGTGCATCACCGATATAAGTTGGTCCTATAACATTGCAAATAGTACTTAATATGCAGGTTATGAAAACGATTATGCAGCCGCCCTTATGCTCCAGAAGATATTTTAAAAGGCGCTTCATTGTTTTGCCGAAGTTGCTTGCTCTTTCTTCACCTTTCTGAACAGAACGGTAGGATGAATAGCGCAACTTTCGGGTGTTTCGGCGCATTTCGAGAAGTCTTTGACGATTTTCATCAAGATTTCGTGGTTTTCTTGTCATTTTGTTGCCTCCTCTTCACTAAGCTGGGATGCAACAATGTCCTTGTAAACATCGCAAGACTGAAGGAGCTCTTCGTGAGTACCCGTACCCACAACACTACCTTTATCAAGGACGATTATTTTATCTGCATCAATTATTGTGCCTACTCGTTGAGCCACAATAAGTATAGATGAATTTTTAAGGTTTTCTTTAAGTGCTGCACGAAGACGGGCATCTGTTGCGAAGTCAAGAGCAGAGAAGCTGTCGTCAAACATATAGAAGAGCGCCTCTTTTACAATTGCACGGGCGATGCAAAGTCTTTGCTTCTGACCGCCAGAAAGGTTGGTTCCGTTCTGGGAAATCATACTGTTAAGCCCATCAGGAAGCTTTTCAACAAAGTCTTTAGCCTGAGCAATTTCAAGTGCATTCCAAAGCTCTTCGTCAGTTGCGGTTTCTTTACCGTAGCGAAGGTTATCTGCAATTGTGCCACTGAAAAGAAATGCTTGTTGAGGAATGTAACCGATTTTAGAGTAAATAGATGCAAAATCCATTTGGCGAACGTCGTAACCATCAAGGAAAACTGCACCATCGTTAACATCATAAAATCTGGGAATAAGATTGAGAATAGTTGATTTGCCCGAGCCTGTACCACCGATAATAGCAGTAACCTTACCGGGATTTGCGGTGAAACTGACATTTTTGAGAACATCAGTATAATCACCATCAGCGTTCTTATAGCTGAAGCTTACGTTGCGGAATTCAATAACGCCATTTTCGGAACTGTTTTCTTCTTTTTTGAGAATTTCCATTTCAGGCTGCATTTCAAGAACATCGTTGATACGCTTTGCAGAAACCTTTGCTCTCGGGAGCATAATAAACATTGCTGCTGCATTTGAAAGGGCAATAACAACGAAAACGAGATAAATTATGAAAGCCTGTAAATCGCCGATAGTATTCTGAATTTCAACAGGGTCTGTAAGGCGGTTAATCTGCACATAACCGATAGCTACAAGAAGAATAATAAGTAAAAATGCAAGAAGAGTTACAATGGGAATCAGAGAAGCGAAAATTCTCTGCACAGTAACAACCATTCCCGTTAAATCATCGTTTGCATCCTTGAAACGCTTGTCCTCATGCTTTGTGCGGTTGAATGCACGAATAACTCTTATACCGCTGATTTTTTCACGGATAATAAGGTTGAGTTTGTCCACCTTTTTCTGAATTTTATCAAAGAAAGGTAAAATTTTCTTTGCAACAAGAAGCGCGATAACTGCAATAACGGGAAGAACAATAAGAAGAACAAGGGAAAGCCCCGGGTCCATAATAACAGCCATAAATGTTCCGCCGATAAGCATAATCGGTACGGAAATAATTGTGCGAAGGGTCATAAGAATGAAATCCTGCACCTGACGGATATCGTTAATTGTTCTTGTTATAAGAGAGGGAATACCTATTTTATCAATATCACCCTGGGAGAAGGATTCAACCTTGTTGAAAATATCTGCTCGAAGCTCACCTGCAAAGCTTGTTGAAACCTTACTTGAGCAGTAGCTGTTTGCAATGGAAACAAGCATTGCAACGAAACAGCAGACGAGCATAATTATACCATCGGATTTTATGGATTCTAAATCCCCCTTGTTAATGCCTTCGTTGATGATTTCGGAAAGCAGCAACGGGAAGCCAAGGGTGAGCACATTGTTTATTGCCGCTAGAAACAGTGTAAACAATGCGAAATGCTTATGCGGTTTTAAGTAACGCAATAGCTTTAACATCCATAATCCTCCTATCTTAATTGACACATAAATATACATTCTAAATATACCAAAAAATAGAAAAGTTATCAACAGTTTTTTACCTTTTTTATGACATTTTTAAGAGAAATTTAACTTTTATATAAATTGTATCTTTGCAACAACCTTTAATCTTGACAGATTTTGTTAAATATAGTAAAATAGCAAACTGTACAATTATGTAATTTCAACGAAATGAGTGTGATTTTAATGCATTGGTCCGAAATTATTGCAGACCGTATTATCAAGCGCAATCCCGATAAGGAAGAGTATGTTTGCGCCGCAGGTATCAGCCCCTCCGGTTCAATTCATATAGGTAACTTCCGCGATATCGCAACAAGTTATTTTGTTGTTCGCGCACTTATTAAAAAAGGTAAAAAAGCAAAGCTTCTTTTCTCCTGGGACGAGTTTGACCGTATGAGAAAGGTTCCTGTTAACGTTGCGGCTATTGACAGTGATATGGAAAAATATATCGGTTGCCCCTATGTTGATGTTAAGAACCCCTTTGATACAGAAGAGAAAACCTATGCTGAATATTTTGAGCATGAATTCGAGCGTTCAATTGTAAAATTCGGTATCAATATGGATTATCGCCATCAGGCAGAAATGTACAGAAGCGGTAAATATACAGAGCATATTCTCCATTCACTTAAAAAGAGAGGCGAAATCTTTGATATTCTTGCTTCTCACCGTACTCAGCCCGTTCAGGAGGGTGAGCGCGAGGCATATTACCCCGTTAGCATTTACTGTTCTGAATGTGGTAAGGATACAACCAAAATAGTTTCCTTAAGCGACGATTGCACACAGGCTGAATACACTTGTGCTTGCGGTCATAAGGGTTCTTTTGATTTCACAAATGATTTCAACTGCAAGCTTGCATGGAAGATTGACTGGCCTATGCGTTGGATGTACGAGGGTGTTGACTTTGAACCCGGCGGAAAAGACCACGCAAGCCCTCACGGTAGCTACGATACAAGTAAAGATATCGCAAAGAAAATCTTTGGCTATGAGCCCCCGCTCTTCCAGGGTTATGAATTCATAGGTATTAAGGGCACAACAGGTAAAATGTCCGGTTCATCAGGTCTTAACCTTACTCCTGAAACTCTTCTTAAAATCTATGAGCCTGAAGTTATTTTGTGGCTTTATTCTAAAACAGAGCCTCTCAAGGCATTCGATTTCTGCTTTGATGATGGTATTTTAAGGCAGTATTTTGAGTTCGATAAAATGTATAATGCTGTTAAGGACGGCACTGCAAACGATGCTCAGAAGGACATTATGTATAACACAACTGTTGACGACAGAGTTCTTGAAACAGTTCCTATGAGCCTTCTTGTTCAGCTTGGTAGCGTTGTTGACTTTAATGTTCCTATGCTTGAAACTGTTTTCGAAAAAATCGGAACTCCCTATAAGAACGAGCAGTTCGGCGCAAGACTTGATAAGGCAAAATATTGGCTTGAAAACTGTGCTCCCGACCAGGTTAACCGTTTAAGAGACGGCCGTAACTGGGAGGTATATGAAGCTCTCAACGAAACACAGAAGGCAGAAATCAAAGCTCTCTTTGAATATATTTCTGCAGGTGGCTATGACCTTGACGAGCTTAACAAAAAGCTCTATGCTATTCCGAAGGAAATCAATGGTGGCGAGCTTGATGAAAAAGAGCTCAAAACAATTCAAGGTGCATTCTTCAAGAATGTTTATAAGCTTCTTATAGACAAGGAAAAAGGACCTCGTCTTTATCTCTTCCTTTTTGCTATCGACCCCAAGAGATATGTTGGTCTGCTTGACTTCTCCTACCCCAAAACAGAGGAGGAAGCAAAGGCAGAAGAAGCAGCAAAAGCAGAAGAGATTGTTGAAACAGAAGATAAGCATGTATATGGCGAAGCAGATGCTTTTGTTCCTCTTAAAGAAAATACAGTTTCTATTGAAGACTTTGAAAAGCTTGACCTTCGTGTTTGCGAAATTCTCAAAGCACAGGAAATCAGAAAATCTCATAGCTGCTTAAAGCTTACTCTTGATGATGGTAGCGGTGAAAACAGAGTTATCGTTTCTTCAATTAAGAGTGAATACACTTGCGAACAGCTTGTCGGTAAAAAGATTATTGTTATTGCAAACCTTGAACCTGCAAGATTTTCAGGTGTTCAGAGCAACGGTATGCTTCTTGCAGCAACAAACGGTGCTTGCGGTTGCCAGGTAGTGTTTGTTCCCGACTGCGTTCCCGCAGGTACTCAGATCAAGTAATATGATTAAATTTGTACCGATTACCGAAGAGCGATTCGATTTGGTTTTCAGTAAAATGACCGCGGCGTTTCCCTATGAGGAGCGCCGCGATATTTCAGACCAGAAAGAATGCCTGGATAATAAATATTTCAAGTTTTCAGAGATTTTTGATAAAGAAACGGCAGTTGGCTTCATAGCCTTCTGGGATTTTCCTGAATTTGTTTTTATTGAGCATATTGCTATTGATGAAGAGTTTCGGGCAGGGGGCTACGGCTCAAAAGCAATCGAGCTTTTGAAAGAAACTTGTAAAAAGCCAATAATTTTAGAAGCAGAAGCACCTGAAACCGAGCAACAAATTAAAAGAATAAGATTTTATGACCGCTTAGGGTTTAAAATAAATTCCTATGATTATGAGCAACCCTCTTACCACGGCGGTGAGGGCGTACCATTGAAAATTCTCTCTTTCCCTGAATTAATCAGCCAAGAGGAATTTGATTTGTTTATAAAAAGAACAAGAGAAAATGGGTATAAAGGTTTAGTTCAAGGGCTTTCAGACGATGAAAAAATTGATTTTGTTGCAAAAAAGGTTCTTGATAAATATTTGCCCGCTTTTGAAGAACTTGCGAAATAGTATAGAACAGGATGTATCATAAAGATATATCCTGTTTTTTATTTTGGTATTGCTATTGTTCTCGATTTGGAATATAATAAAACCAACAAAATGTGAGGTGATTAGATGCTTGCATATATGACTGCTGGTGAAGCGGCTGAAAAATGGAATATTTCTCACAGACGTGTTATTACGCTCTGCCAGGAAAACCGTGTTCCTAATGCAGCGATATTAGGGAATATGTGGATAATTCCTAAAGATGCTACAAAGCCAGTTGATGGCAGAACAATCCGATATGATAAAAAGAACCCAACAAAACCATTTTTAAAATGGGCAGGTGGCAAAGGTCAACTCCTTCCTACCATCAGAAAATACTATCCTGCAGGTTTAGGAACAACTATAACAAAGTACATTGAACCAATGGTTGGTGCAGGGGCAGTATTGTTTGATATCTTAAACACTTATGAAATGGATGAGGTATATATCTGTGATACCAATGTTCAATTGATGAATGTGTATAGTGTGGTTCGTGACAACGTCGATGGACTTATCGAATTGCTTCTTAAACTTGAATCCGGTCATTTATCTAAAAATGATGAAGAAAGAAAAGAGTACTACTATCAACAAAGAGAATTGTACAATGCAGAAATCCAAAAATCTGATTCTGCTAATTCTTTATTAAGAGCAGCCTTATTCATATACCTTAACAAAACTTGCTTCAATGGGTTATATAGAGTTAATCGAAAAGGTGCTTTCAATGTGCCTATGGGTTCATATAAAAACCCAACAGTATGCGATATAGATAACTTAAGAAAGGCATCTGAACTCTTGCAAGAAGTTACTATATTGACAGGCGACTATACTTGTATTGCAGATAAATTGGATGAAAGAACATTCATATACTTTGATCCACCGTACAGACCATTAACTAAAACTGCAGAATTCACTTCATACAATGCAGATGACTTTAATGATGAGCATCAAACTAAATTAGCAGAGTTTATTAAGTCAATAAACAAATCGAAAGTTATGGCAAGCAACTCTGATCCGAAGAATGTTGATGAAACAGATAATTTCTTTGATGACTTATATTCAGGATTAAATATAAATCGAGTATCTGCAAACAGAGCAATCAACAGTAATGGTAACAACCGGGGAAAAATCCACGAACTGTTGATAACAAACTACTAAAGCCTTACAAAAATTAAATACAATTTCAAGCCGTAGCATTCGCTACGGTGTTACTCTTTGAAAGAAGGTTTACTATGAAACTAAAAGAAGCTCAAGAGAAAATTATTCAATTGTGTAATATACCTTTCTCAGAAATATTTAACGAAGCAGATTTCGAGACAATTAAAAGAAATAAAGGTAAAACAGGACAATTGCTTGAATTAGCACTTGGCAAAAAATTAGATAGCTTTAACATTGATTTTGAAGATGGAGAGTTAAAGAGTAATAAATGCGATCAAAATGGAACACCTTTAGAAACTGTGTTTATCACACAGATTTCAAGTGTTATTGACGAATTGCTTGAAGAGAAAAAATTTGAAGAAACTCATTTGTATGAGAAAATCAGTAATATGCTTTATGTTCCTGTTTGTAAGGTGGGCGACCCTCATGACTGGATGTTTTTGGATGCTATACATATCGACCTTTCAGATGACAGATTTTCTTCTCTTTTAGCTATTTGGAGAGATGATTATTACAGCATCTGTAAACAGCTTAAAGCGCATATAGAAACAAGTGCTGATGGATTTATTCACACTTCTAATGGTCGTCATATTCAAATCAGAAGTAAGGATTCTAAACCTTATCACCCTATATATTCTTCTACTTATGGAAGATATGTATCAAATAAAAACCACGCATTCTATTTTCAAAGACAGTTTGTCTTTGATATTTTGGATATGTACAATAAGTGAGGAGGTTTGTAAATGGCAAACTGTAATTATTGCGAACATCCGATTGCCGATGCACAATATCTTTTAGTCAAAAATACCGTTTACAAATCTTGTCCTGATTGTTCAAAACAACGTAACGAACATGTGTTTTATAAATGCCCTGATTCATTTGGTATTACACCTAAACGAATAACCAGTCAAAACCCTATGGGTTTACAAAGTCATTGTTCTCCTTGCCGTTCAAATAAAAAAGGTCCACACAAGGATGCTTTGCTTTGTGCTGATGCAAAAAAAGAAAATGGTTATGTAATAAATGAAATCCGTTTTCTTCCTATGAGTAATAGTATTTTCCCCACATATGAAGATGCAAAAGAATTCATTTTGAACACCATGCCAAACAGAGGTTGTACATATTACTTCAAAACAAAGAAAATGAATTGCCCTGAAAATACATTCGTTTTATTTCAGTATGAAGGTCGGTTAATCGGATATGCAGTTTATCTTAAAGCTATTGCATATGACGAACCTGTTGAACTGGATGAAGATGATTTTTACAATGGCTATTATCAGTTTGCTCCGGGTACAGTAACAATATTAAAAACACCTTTGACTAAGGAAGATATTATTAGTATTGATTCTACTTTCAAAGGTTTTGGTATGGCACCATTGAAAAAGCCGGCAGGTTTTCTTCCAGCTATATTTCAATTAATCAATGGTGGAGCCGGTTGCATCAAGGCAAAAGAAAAAGATAATATCCCTGAAGAAATAGATGCAGAAGATGCACAAACTCTCAAAGAGGGTGCTAAAAAACAAATAATTGTTAACGCATATGAAAGAAATAATGTAGCAAGAAACCGATGCATAAATCACTACAAGAAGATAAATAATGGTGTCTTGAAATGTGAAATATGTGGTTTTGATTTTGCTTCTGTATATGGTGAAGAGTTTGCTGATAAAATCCATATTCATCATGTAGTTGAAATTGCTACTATCGGAGAGGAATACGAAGTAGATGCAATAAAAGATTTGCTTCCTGTTTGTCCAAACTGTCATATGATAGCACATAGTAGAAAACCAGCTTATACTCCTGATGAGATAAGAAAGATGCTCAATAACTAAAAGAGGTGTTTACATGCAAATTAGTTCAAATCTTTCAGAACAAGAGATTAAAGAATTGCAACAAAAATTCTATGAGTATTTTGAAACAGGATATGCTTTTGAAGAATTTTTAAAGGAATATTTACTTAAAATGGGTCTTGATGAGGTTGAGATTACTCAACGTTCTCGAGATGGTGGTATCGATCTAAAGGCTGTAAGAAAAGGTGTTGGAGATTTCAGTGATATTGATATCACTAATTATTTTATCCAAGCAAAACGGTACGCACTAACCAATAAAATTAGTGTATCTAAAATCCGAGAACTAAAAGGAACAATTCCTTTTGGCTATAAAGGTATGATGATTACAACGTCTGATTTCACTAGTGATGCTATCGCTGAATCAAGCAACGATCCTTCGAAACCTGTTGTTCTTATTAGTGGTAAATCTCTTGTAATGAGTTGTATCGATAATCAAATAGGATTTTTGTTTAAACCTATTTTCAGCAAAAAGCAAATGGATTTATTTGTAAACAGAAATACCAAAAGCCAAACAGCCGCCGTGAATAATGGAAACGCCCGAGCCCCTATTACGACAAATTTAATTGAAAAAACAATTACTGCGAACGACATACGCGCACGAATCGTTTCGATTCCCTCATCAATCATTAAATTGTTTGATGAAACACAAACCAAGATATCCGTTATAGTTAATTGTGACAAAGAATATCAGTTTAATATAAACAAAGGACGAAACTACTTTGGTAGTGTTACAGCATTTTTAAGAGATTTTGGTATGCTGTCAGAAGATGGTGTTATAACTCCAAAACAATGTAAGTGGTCTTATAATACCGAAGACAAAATCGTAAATTTATTTTTTGAGGAATAATCATGGCAAAGAAAATTACTAAATGGGAACCCGAAAACTTTGAATTAGAAATGACTACTCATTGGTCATTTCCTAACAGGGGGAACTGGGCTACTCACGATGCAAAATGGCGTGGTAACTGGTCGCCATATATTCCTCGCAACATAATACTCAGATACTCGCAGGAAAACGATTTAGTTCTTGATCAGTTCGCAGGTGGCGGAACAACTCTTGTTGAAGCAAAGCTTCTTAACAGAAATATCGTTGGTGTTGATGTTAATGATGTAGCGTTAGAACGATGCAAAGACAAAATTAACTTTGAACATGAGGGTGCTGACGGTAAGGTTTATATCCGTAAAGGAGATGCAAGAAATCTTGATTTCATACCTGACGAAAGCGTAGATTTAATTTGTACTCATCCTCCTTATGCA
>JAZUOL010000019.1:0-40384 GCA_045604605.1 Acutalibacteraceae bacterium
CATTTGATAAAAACCCCGATTTAAAAAATCTTCTTTTAGACGGCTATTTTAAAAATGAAGTATTAGAAGGTATGGAAAGCCTCAGAAAAATCTGTGCTATTTGTATGTTAAACGGAGTTTATGCGCCGTCATTAACTGCGGCACTTACCTATTTTGACGGTTATCGCTCGGAAAAGCTTCCTGCAAATCTTATTCAGGCGCAAAGAGATTTCTTTGGTGCTCATACCTATGAAAGAACTGATTTTCCGAGAGGAAAGTTTTTTCACACCAATTGGAGTGGCAAAGGTGGGAATACTGCATCAACAAGTTATAACGCTTAGTGCAAAACGCAAAGCGCAAAATGCAAAGTGTCGGGTCTGCGACGCAATTATATTTTGGCGCATTTCTGCGCCCCGAAACTTGCCATTTCCCATTTTCAACTTGCAACTTTTTAAAGAAGGTATAAAATGTTAACAATAAAATCTAACTACAAGTATGCCCTGGTCGTTCCCACAAGTATGGGTGTACGCCTTTTACCACCTGACAGGCAAACTGTTTTTTCTTCGGATGTATTTTATATGCAGGCAACCTCTGCTGAAACCAATGTTGCATCAATCTGTTCATATTTGGGTCTGCCAGTAAAGGTGTTAACAACATTTGTTAAGGACAGTCCCATTGCTCATTTTATAAAAGCAAATCTTCGCTCTCGCAATATGGAATTTGAGGGTAAGGATATTGAGCAGGGAGGACCTTGGGGGTACCGACATCAATTCAATATTGCCGATAGCGGTTTTGGTCTTCGTGGACCTCGCGTACACAATGACCGAGCAGGTGAGGTAGGAAAAACTCTTAATATAAATGATTTTGATTTGGAAAAGCTTTTCAAAGAGGATGGTGTTGGAATACTTCACCTTACAGGGCTTATCTGCGCTCTTTCAAAGGAAACGGCGGAATTTTGCCTTGAGCTTGCAAAGGTTGCAAAAAAATACAAAACTGTTATTTCCTTTGATTTTAATTATCGTGCATCCTTCTGGAAAAACAGAGAGGAAGAGTTGAGGCAGACGTTTCAAAAAATTGCAGATATTTCCGATATAATTATTGCAAATCAATCGGATTTTAGCTTGTGCTTGGGAATGGAGTTTGATTTAGCCAAATATAAAACCGAAATGACACCCGTTGAACAGTTTAAAGAAACTATAAATCAAATAAAATGCAAATTCCCCAACACAACTGTTTTTGCAACAAATCTTCGTGAGGTAATGCACGCCAACCGTCATTTATGGGGTGCTGTTATGCTGAGTGGTGATGTGTGGGAATCTATAGAACCTAAACAAATTGCTGTAATGGACCGCATCGGCGGTGGAGATGCTTTCGTTGGCGGTCTTCTTTACGGCATTTTAAAAGGCTACACTCCCCAAAAACAATTGCAGTTCGGTTGGGCGTGCGGTGCCCTTGCTTGCACCTATATTACAGACTATCTACAACCCGATAATGAGGAACAGATATGGGATGTATGGAATGGTAATATGAGAGTGAAGAGATAGAACGGTATCTTTTAGCGTATAAGTCATTTTTTGCCACTCGGAGTATCTGTATACACCTTCGGGCAAAGAAAATGCCTTCTGCATCTAAAATTTACCATTCTATACTCTGTATTTTAATGCTTTTATAAAATTAAGTCCAAAAATTACAAAAAACTGCCCGAAAGTTACATTTTGGGCAATTTTTTTATTGTTTTTGTTATGATACAGACAAAGAAAGGAGATGTTAAATATGACAAAAAAATATACATCTGAAAAATTAAAAAAATTATACAAAATATTCGGTGGAGTGTTTGGTGCATCACTTTTGGTAGGAGTTGCAAATATTATTTTAAGCAATTACTGGTATATGGATTCTGCCGTATACGAGCTTGCAGAATTAATATTCGGCGGAGCAGGACTTTTCTTCGGCTTCCTTAGTGGCTTCGGAATTGTTCCCTTGTTTATAATGGCAGCTCTTGTAATTGTGAGCATAGTTTTCGCAGTGAAAGAAAACAACCACAAAAATGTTTTAAACTTCGGCTTATTTGCAACTCTCGGCTTAATTACAGTAAGCGCATTTTTGCAGAATATGATGTTAACTGAAATGGTTTGAGAATAGATATTAAATAATTAAAGGGGGTGTGTTTATGGAGAAAAAGGAAAATCAACTTATAGAGAACTTTAAAACTTTTTTAGCTGTGCCGTATGCTTATTTTGCAGCTCTTTCAGTTTTGGGTCTTTTTAGTTTGATTTTTGAATTCTTGATGGACACACCTTTTTATAATATGTTAGAAGGCATCAGAGAGATTGTGTTGTTTTTATTCAGCATGTTATATATTGCAGGTATTATTAATGCAGGTTTCTTGGCAGTTGCGGTTATATGGTGTATAGTTATATGCTACAGAGAGAAAAACATACATATTCTTTTTGTGCCTTATGTGGCTATAGCTCTTATTCTTATGATAGTTTTCTTGGGTTGTTGGAGACCACATTAAAGAAAGAGGAGGGGAGTTATATGAAAAAGCTTAATCCGTATATTCAGTTTGTTATAGGATTTTTCAGTATAATGATGTTATGGGGAATAGGAGCTTTATTTAATACATATTCTGTGGATATTTGGTGCTCAGAAAATATAGATACTGACGAATTGATTTTTTCTTGTATTATACCCATGATAACAGTAATACTTATTCCCATAGCTTTGCTTGCGTTTACGATTATATGTAAAAGAAAATCATTAAAAGTAATGTATATATCAGCTTTATCAGCTACGGCTATTCCGGTATTAGCAAGTATTATATCAGCAATATTCAGTAACGATGGAAGTATTTTAACCTGGATTGTTGGTTTAACTATCGGCTTGGTTTTATATCCTTTCGGAAGAATGGCGTTTGAACTTTTTGATGGAGTAAATTCATTTTACTTTGTCTATTTAGACAGTTGGATTGATAATAGTACTATAATTGTTTTCTTGGTTGTGGCAATAATAATATCGCTTATATTATATAAATCAATAAAACCTAAGAAAGCAGTAGCAATATAAAATAATATATGTTATATTAAAACTAACACAAGCTCCGAGGTGGGAATATGCTGAAAATTGCAATATGTGATGACGAAAAAAATGTTTGCGATTACATAGAAAAGCGAACAAGAGATTATCTTGCAAAAATTGATGAAGAAGCTGAATTGGCGGTGTTCTATGACGGGACACCGCTGATAGACCATTGTAAAGAAACACCCAATGATTTTGATATAATCTTTCTTGATATAAAAATGAAAACGGTTAACGGAGTTGACTGTGCAAAGCAGCTTCGTGACTTGGGTGTTGAGGCTCTCATTGTTTTTGTTACCTCTTCGGCGGAATATGTTTTCTCAGGCTATGAGGTAAAGGCGTTCAGGTATATTCTTAAAACTGACCTTGTTAATGCCTTTGACAGAATTTTCGGAGAATGCTTAAAGGAGCTTTCAAGGTCTGATGACAGCTTTTATACAGTAAAAACTGCATCAGCAGTAAAAAACATTCCTTTAAATGATATTCTTTATTTTGAAAGCAACAAAAGAGTTCTTGTTGTTCACACAAAAAATGATGAGTATTCTTTCTATGGCAAGCTTGACCAGGTTGAAAAAGACCTTGAGGGTAAGGATTTTATAAGAACACACCAAAGCTATTTTGTTAATGCCAAGAAAATCAAAAGCGTTTCCAAGGATAGTGCAGAATTACAAAACGGAGATTTTTTACCCGTAAGTAAAAGCAAAGCAACAGCAGTTAAAAACGCATATCTGTGGGCAAAAAGGTGATAAAAAATGCTTGAATTTATTGAAACAACCCTGTTCTATCTCATAAGGCTTTTTTCATCAACCCTTGAAATGCTTTTTGCATTTCTTTTGATGAACGCCTTTTTTGATGAGAAATATAAAAGTAAATGGCCTAAATGGCTTGCTTTTGTTGTAAGCTCAGGTATTCTTCTTGCACTTCAGGAAACAGGGCAAAGCGGTAACATTAAAACAGGTGTGCAGATGCTTTTGATTTTTGCAGTTGCACTTGTAATTTTTGACGGCAAAAAGCGGTTAAAAGGTCTTTTCTGCGTTGTTTATTCGCTTTTTGTTGCTCTTTCAAAGCTTCTTTCCTATTTTGCATTTTCTCTTTTTATAGACGAAATTTTTGAAAGAATTCCATATCTTAACACAGAAAGCTTTTTCTACAGAATTCTATCAATTGAACTGCCCAACATCTTTATGCTTGTTATAATCATTCTTGTTGGCATGTTCACAAAATCAAAGAATAAAGCTGTTCCCATAAGATATTGGCTTCTTCTTCTGACTGTGCCTGTTACAACCTTGGGTACGCTTACTGTTTATCAGTATTACATAGATTTGTTAGCGCCCGGTGAAGATATAAATATTTATATTATTATTTCAACTGTTGGTCTTGTTTTTATTAATGTTCTTGTTTTCACTTTGTTCTCAAAATTACAAAATCAGCTTGAAATCAGGCGAAATGCAGACCTTTTAAATACTCAGATGCGACTTGAAAAAGAGTCCTTCAAGCGAATTGAAGAAAGCTACAACAGAACAAGAGAGTTAAGGCATGACCTTAAAAATCATATTTTTGTTCTTAAGGGGATTGCAGAAAACGGCACAAAGGAAGAGATGCTTTCCTACCTTGAAAAAATGACTGATGCAGTTGAGGAAGCAACCTATGTTTCTATGAGTAAAAATTCCGCAGTAGATGCGATTTTAAATGAAAAGCTTTTGTATGCGCAGAAAAACGGTATATCAACCCAGTTTGATGTAACACCATTGGAAAATACTAAAATCTCCGCTATGGATATTTGCACAATTCTCAGTAATGCACTTGACAATGCGGTTGAGGCTTGTATTAAATTCGAAAAGCATAGTGACAGATACATTGACGTGAAAATTGAAGATTCAGAAAATGAAATGATTATTTCCGTAAGAAACCCTTCAACCGAAGCACCAAAGCGCAGAGCAGGGGCATATATTTCAAGAAAAAATGACAGCGAAAATCACGGGCTTGGTCTTAAAAGTATTAAGAGAACAGTTGATAAGCATAAAGGCGATATGCTTGTTAAATATGAAAACGGGGTTTTCAATCTTGTTATAAGTTTACCTCATGAATAAACAAAAACCACTTTAGAATTTTTTGGATTCTAAAGTGGTTTTTATTTTTATAATTTAATTTTAAAAACTAACTTATGCGCGAAATCGGAATTTTCGCTTTTTCTGCAGGGTGCGTGAGCATCCTGGGGGAAGAAAACCATAAAATAGCCTTTTCTCAAAGCGAGGAACTGACCGTCAGGTGCGTCCATAAAAGCAATATCTGATCCTTCTTTGAAATCTTCGGTAATGTTGCATTCGTCAAAGCTTGCCCAACCGATATTTTCCTCGCCATCAAACATAAGCTGAACATCAGCATATTCCTTATGGGATTCATATTTCAAAGGATTATCGGGGTTAACATCGTATTTGCAAACATTGCACCAGGCATTATCGCCGTCAATTTCAATTTTGCCGTTTTCAAAGGGTGCTTTGCAGAATTCCTTGTAAGCCTCTTCAACCTTTTCAAAGCCTTTAAGCCGGTCAAAATATAAGCTCATATTTTCAACTTTATCGTAAATCATCAGTCATCTAACTCTCCTAACATAAGCTTTCTTTCTTTTTTCTCTTTATCGGGGAGAGTGTAATTGTAAAGAACAGTCCAGAGAATAACAGCACCAAAAACTACAGGGATGAACCAAAAGTTTGTGTTAAGGAAAAGTTCTTCAAAATTACCGATTAGTCCGCCAAGGAAGTTTTCGGTAAGTGTTGTGATACTTATAGTACCATCAAGAACAGGAGCAGCTACTGCTTCAAAGCTTTCTTTAAGCATGAAGGAAAGACCTATTCCGGCAATTGATGAATAAATAACGTAACGGTTGTTTTTCATTACAAGGGCAAAAACAGCTGTGATTACAGCGCACAAAACAAGCATTATAACAATAACACCGGAGGTTATTGCGGGTGTTATCATTGCTTCAAGTTTTTCAACGAATTCACCATCTGAAGATTTACCTGAAAAACCATCGAATATGTTATATAAATCATAAAGGGAAAAGCTATCAGCGATGTTTTTAGGCGCAACGCCATTATTGTTTTTTACTGCTTCATCCAGTGTTTCAATACCAAACAACTGACCAAGTGTAAAAATAGCATTTAATGCGGTTGAAGAAACTTTGAAATATATTGTTTTGAGAAAAACAACAAGGGGAATTACGGAAAGAGCGCCTAAAGCTGCAACGATTTTGTATACATATTTCATTATTTAATCGTCCTTTCGTATTATTATTTCCAGGAAGAGTTAAGTTCAACTGTTCTGTTGAATATTGGTTTTTCGTTTGTTGAATCCTTATCAACACAGAAATATCCGTTTCTCATAAACTGGAATGCGTCAGGATTTTTTGCATCCTTAATACCTTCTTCAATAAGGCAATCCTTAAGAACAACAAGAGAATTAGGGTTAATTGCGTTAACAAATTCATCATCGGGAACCCCTGCAGGGTCTTCTACATTGAAAAGTCTGTCATAAAGACGAACCTCTGCTTTGAAAGCCTTGGGACCTGCCCAATGGATTGTACCTTTAACTTTTCTGCCGTCAGGCGCGTTACCACCCTTTGTTTCGGGGTCGTAGGTACAATGGAGAACTGTTACGTTTCCGTTTTCATCAGCTTCATAAGAGTTGCAGGTGATGAAATATGCACCCTTGAGTCTTACCTCGTTACCGGGGAAAAGACGGAAATATTTTTTAACAGGCTCTGCCATAAAGTCAGTTCTTTCAACGAAGATTTCCTTGCCGAAGGTAACTGTTCTTTTGCCCATTTCGGGTTTGTTGGGATGAATTTCAACCTCAATTTCTTCAGTCTGACCCTCGGGGTAGTTATCAATAACAACTTTAATGGGGTCAAGAACTGCCATAGCACGAGGTGCATTTTCGTTAAGCTCATCTCTTACACAAGCTTCAAGAAGACCGTAGTCAACAACGCTATATGCCTTTGAAACGCCAACCTTTTCAATAAAAGTGCGAAGAGCCTTTGCAGGATAACCTCTTCTTCTCATACCGCAGATTGTAGCCATTCGGGGATCGTCCCAACCGCTTACAAGGTTGTCTGTAACAAGACGGATGTTTCTTCTCTTACTTGTGATGCAGTAGTTAAGGTTAAGACGGGCAAACTCAATCTGTCTGGGAGGTTCTTCGAAACCGATCTGTTCAATGAACCAGTTGTAAAGGGGTCTGTGGTTTTCAAATTCAAGAGAGCAAAGAGAATAGGTTACACCCTCGCAGGCATCAGAAAGGGGATGGGCAAAGTCATAAATAGGATAAACGCACCATTTGTCACCTGTCTGATGATGGCTGACATGCATAATTCTGTAAATTGCAGGGTCACGCATATTCATATTGGGTGATGCCATATCAATTTTAGCACGGAGCACCTTTGCGCCATCAGGGAATTCGCCATCGGTCATTCTCTTGAAGAGGTCAAGATTTTCCTCAATGCTTCTGTCACGATAGGGGCTGTTTTTACCGGGCTCTGTAAGAGTTCCGCGATATTCTCTCATTTCCTCTGCAGAAAGGTCATCAACATAAGCCTTGCCATCTTCAATGAGCTTGATTGCACATTCATAAAGGAAATCAAAGTAGCTGGAAGCATAAAGGCATTTTTCCCATTTGAAGCCAAGCCATTCGATATCTTCCTTAATGGATTCAACGTACTCAATATCTTCTTTTGAGGGGTTTGTATCATCAAGACGAAGGTTGCAAACACCACCGTATTTCATAGCTGTTGTAAAATCAATGCAAATAGCCTTTGCATGACCAATATGAAGATAACCGTTGGGTTCAGGAGGGAAACGGGTCTGAACCTTGGTATTAACGCCACTTGCTAATTCTTCGTCAATAATATCGTGGATAAAATTACCCGCAGTTTCGTTTATAATTTCTTCCATAATGTATCTCCTTAAAGTGTTTCAATAACTTGGTTGATTCTTTCATTTACCTTATTTTGTCCTAAAAGTTGCATAATAGAGCAAAGGTCAGGAGTGTTCTTTCTTGAGGTTACAGCAAGGCGGATAACTGTTGAAACATCACCAACATGACCCTTGAAGAGCTCGGGTGTTTTCTTGAACTCTTTTACATTTGGAGTGAATCCCAAAGGCTCGCAAAGGTCTTTGATTTTTGAGAACCAGATATCTTTATCGTCTTTATCGCTATAAACCTTGAGATAATTTTCAAGAATTGCTTTTGCATCCTCTTTAGTGAGATTATCGGGAAGCTCAAAGGCAGCTTCATAATATTCATCAAACATATATGAGAAATATTCCTTGACCTCGCTCCATTTTGCAATGTCCTTACGGGGCTTCGGACTTTCTCTGTCAATGTTTACCATCGCTTTTGATTTTTCGGGATTTGCGGTAAACACCTTGAAGAATTCCTCATCATATTTTTCAGCCCAGCCGGCAATGTAGTCATAAACAGTTTGTGCATTCATAACTGAAATAACATTTTTGCTTACATCATTGAGCTTAATAAGGTCGAAAAGACAACCGCTGGGGCTCATTTTCTTAAGGTTAAAGGGGAAAGAAAATGCATCTTCTTTGGGATTTGCTCTGCGCCAATCTTCAAAATTCGAGTTGAGAAGAGTGAGAAGATATTCAATGAGGCTTTCTTTTGGGAAGCCTTCTTCTACAAAATAGCTTACTGCTGCTTCAGGGTCTTTACGTTTTGAAAGCTTGCGCTTTGTACCATCCTCCTCATCTATTTTCATAACCTGAGGTGTATGGGCATATTTGGGAACTTTGAAACCGCATGCTTTGAAAAGTGCGATATGCTTGGGTACGGATGAAATCCACTCTTCGCCACGTATAACATGAGTTGTTCTCATAAAATGGTCGTCACAAGCGTGAGCAAAGTGGTAGGTAGGGATACCATCGGATTTCAAAAGAACCTCATCAATGATATTTTCGGGCATTTCAATTTTGCCACGGATTATGTCATCAAAGAAAATTCTTTTATCTTCCTGCCCGTCAGAGCGGAAGCGAAGAACATAGGGTTTGCCGTTCTTTATATTTTCTTCAATTTCTTCAAATGTAAGGTTGCGGCATTTTGCCCATTTACCGAAATAACCCCAAATAAGAGCATCACCTTTTTCCTGCTCCTGACGGATTTCGGAAAGCTCATCTGCAGTACAGAAGCAAGGATAAGCAAGTCCTTTCAGAACTAATTCCTTTGCAACAATATGGTAAATCTCGGCGCGTTGGCTTTGGGTGTAAGGTCCGTAAGCACCTTTTTCTGTGTTAAAACCTGTAACGCCTTCGTCAAAATCGATGCCAAATGAATTAAAACCGTTGATTATTGCTGAAACACCATCCTCGATTTCACGCTTTTTATCAGTATCCTCAACGCGAAGAAAGGCAACACCGTCTGTTGATTTTGCGGTAAGCACATCAACAAGAGCGCCGAAAAGTCCGCCAATGTGAAGATAGCCTGTTGGAGAGGGGGCAAATCGTGTAACACGAGCGCCCTCTTTCAGATTTCTTTCGGGATATTTTCCTTCAAGATCTTCTATTGTCCCTGTAACATCAGGAAAAAGAAGTTCTGCAAGTTTATTTGTATCGTAACTCATAAAACATAACTCCATATTAAAAATCATAATACAACATCCTATTATCGCAGAAAATCGAAAAAGTATCAATAGTTTTATGAAAAAATCCGTCAAAAAATGTTGCTCTTGAAAAAACATATTCTAAGTGGTATGATAATACCATAATAATACATAAGAAAAAGGGGTTTATAGGGATGAAAAAA
The DNA here is from genome assembly GCA_045604605.1 of Acutalibacteraceae bacterium. GTDB lineage: Bacteria > Bacillota > Clostridia > Oscillospirales > Acutalibacteraceae > DTU089. The sequence goes on from JAZUOL010000019.1 coordinate 9,865, forward strand.
AGAATTCTCTCAATTTTCTTGTCAATTATCCTTGTTATCACTATGATACCGGGAGCTTTTGCAATGACTTCATATACTGTTTCTTCAGAAACAGCTATACTTGATGTTGTTCCGGTTGAATATGAATGCCTGGTGATTCCCGGCAGCGTTATGGTGATTTCTGATGCGGAAAACACAGGAAATTACGGACCGTTAACATACCTTTCTTTAGGCGATGGTATTCAGTATATAGGTGCCAACAGCTTCTCCGGGGCTCAGAATCTCAGAAGTGTTACAATTCCCGGTTCTGTTACACATATAGGTTCAAGAGCTTTCCCATATGCTGAAAAGGTAACGTTGAAAAAAGGTGCAGTTGAATCATTGGTAAAAAGCGGCTTGTATTTCCATGATAGCTTTCCCAATGCAACAACGGTTATTGTTGATGGATACTATGCGGATGTTAGCAGCTATTCATATTTTGATGCGTTTATTCAATTAGCTGAAACGGATCCGGGAAGGAATGTGAAGCTTCAGTTCAATGACGTTACTTTCCCTGAAAGCTCTGATTATCTTCAGGATGGTGTTGTTGAAATTCCTGATTCTGCATACGAATATAATCAGAACTTAACTGCTGTAGCCATTCCTGATAGCGTTGTAAATATTGGCAGTCGCGCCTTTTATGGTTGCAACAGGCTGAGCGCGCTATATCTGGGTAAGGGTGTTTCCAGAATCGAAAAAGAAGCCTTTGCAGGTTGTTCATTTGCGTCAGTTTTAATTCCTTCCTCTGTAACATATATAGGCAGTAATGCTTTTAGCACAGTGCGAACAGTAACCATTGAAAAAGCTGCAATTTCTGCATTGGCAGAAGCATACAGACAGGCAGCCAATATCGGTTCGAGCGAAATGATATCGCTTGCAGATATGTTCTGCGGAGCTGCTACAATAAAAATTGAAGCGAATTTTTCTGACTTCGATTCAGATAATTCTGATGTTTCAGGTGAACGCGGGAATTTCTACGAATTTCTTGGTTTAGATTTAAATCCCGATGTTGAATACATTTTTAATGATGGTATAATTTCAGATAAACAAACTATGTCGGAAATTAATCCTGAGGCTTATATGGGTAGGGAAGACATAAATTTTGTTGAAATTCCTGATTCAATAAAGAGCATAGGTCCCGGAGCTTATAGAAATTGTAGAAATCTTTTTAGATTGAATTTGGGTAATTCAGTTGAATATATCGGAGAATATGCTTTCAGCGGTTGCGGAATTACATCTGTTTCGATTCCTTCTTCTGTAACAGCTATAGGTCGCGGTGCATTTAATTCTGTGCAGACAGCAACTATTGAGAAAACTACAGCATGTGCATTGGCACAGGAATACGTAAATACATTAGATTTGACCTTGTATGAAAGTACAACTCTTTCATCTATATTCGGATCAGGTGTAATAAGAATTAATGCAAAAACCACTGATTTTGCAGATATTCTTGCTCCTGCACAGGTTGGCTTGCGCGATTTTCTCGGAATGCCTTGCGAAATTGAGTTTGTTTTCGATGATGGTGTTATTTCCGATAAACAAACTCTGTCGGAAATTAATTCGAATGCATATGCCGGAAATACCGGTTTAACAAATGTTACAATTTCTGATGATATAACAAAAATCGGAGACGGGGCTTACAAAGATTGCACCAATCTTTCAAACCTCAAGCTCGGTAAATCTGTTTATGAAATCGGAGAAAATGCATTCGAAAACTGTGCTTTTGAAACAGTCACAATTCCGGATTCCGTAACATATATCGGACGAAGAGCTTTTACTTCAGTAAAAAAAGTTATATTATCACTGGGCGCGGCAAGAAGTCTGTGCTCAAAATGGGGGTTGGAAGAAGGAAACAGTGTCCCTCTCTCCGAAATCTTCCCCAATGCTACAGAAATAGTTGTTGAAGGCGGTAATTATTCAGATTTCCCCCAGACTGATTATTTCAGGGAGTTTGTTGAATTGGGTGACAGAGTAATATTTTTTGAAGATACCTATATTCCAAGAAACCCGCTGACAGAGGGCTCATCTTATATACCTGCATATGCATATCAGAACAGTTGGTTTGACAGTGTGATAATACCGGATAGTGTTATTTCCGTTGAAGAAGGGGCTTTTGCAGATAGCCACAATTTACGTAGTGTTACGTTAGGTGATAATGTAAATGTTATTTATGACCGCGCTTTTGAAAATTGCCCCATAGAAAGCGTTGTAATTCCGAATTCAGTTGAAGTGATAGGTGCAAATGCATTTAATATGGCAACAAAGGTAACCTTTGAACCTTTAGCGGCGCATAATATTGCAAAACAAGATGGTGCAAGATTACATTACAGTTTTCCGAATGCAGTTTCGGTATATGTAAAGGCTTCTCCTGCAGATGTTAATCTGGAATATTTTTTGTCAGGTGATGTTGTTGAAACTGTGGTGTTCTCCGATGGCTCTGTATGGAAAAGAGGGGAAATGTTTGTCCCCAATGGTGCGGGAGCTATTGAAGAAAATGCATACAGTGGCAAGACTCTCAATAAAATTACAATCCCAGACAGTATAGTAACAATTGGTGCAGGAGCATTTAGTGGCTTAACCTGCAATTCTGAAGAAGGCATTCCCGTAACAATGGGTAAAAATGTTTCTTATATCGGAAGTCAGGCTTTTAAAGAAAGCTGCATTAATTCGGTTGTGTTCGGAAATGCTCCGTTGACCATCGAAGCAGAGGCTTTTGCTTCAACAAAAATAAAGAGCCTTATGTTGCCCGCTAATGTAATTTCTTTAGGTGAAAATGCTTTTAATACAGATTCATTAAAGGCGGTTTCTCTTGATGCTAATGTTGTTTCAGGGGCATTGAAGGAAAATGGTTTTGGTCATGTATTTGGTTCGGTTGATTCTGTTATTATAACAGGTGATTTAACTGAAATACCGGCAAACATGTTTAAAAATTGCGAGGTCTCTTCAATTACTTATCCTGATTCTGTTGTTTCAATAGGTTCATTTGCTTTTTATGGAAGTTATGTTACTGACCCGCACATCGGAAACAATGTTTTGAGTATCGGCGAGGCATCTTTCAGGAAAACGCCAATAACAGCGCTTAATATTCCGGATTCTGTAAAATATGTTGGAAACCAGGCTTTTGCTTATTGCAGTAACTTGAAATATGCAAAAGTAGGTAGCGGAATAACTGCAATTCCCGAAGGTTTATTTAAGGCTTGCAGTAATCTTAGATTTGTAGAGCTTTCAGATAATATTAAAACTATTGCAGCTAACGCTTTCAATAATTGCTCTTCATTAGAAAGAATTGAGCTTCCCGGTGGATTAATCGAGATAGGCTCCAATTCTTTTGAAAACTGCTCTTCACTTACTAAAATTGTGATTCCTGAAGGTGTTGAAACAATAAGGACGGGCGCATTTAAAAACTGTACAGGACTTACTGAAATTGTGATTCCCGAAAGTGTAACAACAATTGAATCAGGTGCATTCGAAGGCTGTACAGGACTTTCTGATTTAATTGTTTCAAATGGTGTGGAAGAAATTCAGAGTGGCGCATTTAAGAATTGCGCAGCTTTAGATACGGTTGTTATTCCCGAAACAGTTGAAGTTATAGGAGAGGAAGCTTTTTCCGGTTGTGAAACCACTGTTCTTGCAGGTGTTTCAAACACTGCGGTTGAAACTTATGCTGTTAACAATAACATAGAGTTCCATCCCGTTAATGCATACCCCTGTCAGGGAACAAGGTTTGATTTCGAAAATCAAGTTATCTTTTCTGTTAACAACAATCAAGACGATATCTCTTCTATAATTGAAAATGCAACTGATGCACAAATAACATACAGCAATAAATTCTGTGGCACAGGCACTACCGTAACAATTACAAAGGGTAATACAGTAGAAGAATATATGCTGATTGTGGATGGTGACCTTGACGGAGACAGTACTTGTGACGTTATTGACGCCTCATTAGCACAAAGATTTTCTTCTGAAATAGGTGATGCTCCCACATTTGCACAAGTTTATGCAGCCGGTGGCAAAAATGCAGAGGAAATAGATGCAAACGATTATTCATCGTTAGTAAATAAGCTTTTAACAAAATAAAAGTCTGAGTAGCTGTAAAAACACGAAAGTGTTTTTACAGCTACTTTTTAGGTATAGGAAAAATGATCAGAACGGACAAACCGAGCAAAAACAAGTATTTTACTTGCCTGAATATAAAGGAACTCTTATAGGTATCATCCTGCAGGAACTCCCCTGGCTTATATTGTTTTATGCGGTTTGCGCTTTTTTACATCCCCGTTTTTTGCAGTAAAAAGAGATTGTATGATATTTTTTGTTAGTTAACTTGCAATTGTTCATATTATTTGATAATATTTTTCTAAAGGATGCGAAAAGAGGTGCTTTTAATGGAAAATAATCTGACAACTTTAGGAAAAAGAGAAAATGCAGTGTTTATTCTTACACCATTATATCTGGTTTTGTTTTATTTTTTCAGACAGTTTTATCTGGTGGATGGAAGTGGCTTAAGCTTACTTTTTTGGTTTATTAATTTAATCGGGTGCATAACTGCGATTGTTGCGGTTTTGCGTTTTTTTCGCAGGATTATTTTACCGAGCAAAATACTTGAATACGATTCAGCGAATTTATATATCAACCGAGGTTTAAAAGGAACTCATACAATTCCTTGGGCTGATGTTAGAAGTGTTGACAATCTTCAGGTTCACGGCAGTATAGATGCTTTTATAGATGCCATAAGAAAAGTAACCGATATCGGTGAAATTATAGGTATTTTTAAGGCAGCGTGGGATTTATCTGCAACAGGAATTGTTGTTATCAACTGTAAAGATGAGCTTGTAAGAGTTCACGGCATAAAAAATGCCAGAGAAGTGAGAAACGAGCTTCATAAAATCATTTCTTCCAAAAGAAGAAAAACGGAAAACGCATTAAGGATGAAATAAAATGGATGTTTCTGAGGTTAAGGTTTTAGCCCGAAGAGCAAACGGCTTATTGGTTGTTTCGGCAATTTTAATGGTTTTAAGTGGCCTTGCTGTTGTTTATTCAATATTGGTTTTAACAGGTAAAATAGAACCGAATAAGGATTTGATGTATGTTTTGTATATGTTGTCGTTATTTGATAGCAGACATAGATACAGACGTTTCAGCAATTATTACTACCATAATCCTGAAAAATTGGCTTTTTGGTGCGCACTTTCGTATTCTTTGGAGTTCGCATTCTTTTTCTGGGTTTTTATAAGACGATTATCTATACCAAAAGTTATAATTGAATACGATGATTTTGGTTTGTATATTTACAGAAAGGGTATGCCTGTCACTCTCCTGAGATATGAAGCATTATGGAGTACGTATGTTCACGAAGAAGTTATTGATTCTTATGAGGACTTTGACAGTTCCGGCAGTGTTAGTACAAAACCATCATTTTGGGGACTTTCGGCAACAGGTGCTATAAGGTTTGAAACTCCCGATGGGTTTATTACTGTAAGCGGTGTATCTCGGGTTAAAGAGGTCGAAAGAGAAATCAAAAGAATGGTTGAAAAGAACCGTCAGGAATTTATTGACGAAAAGGAAGAAAGAATAAAAGAAAATCAACGGCAACGAGAGCTTGAAGAATTAGCAAAGCATAATCCTGATACATAAGAGTAAAAACAGAGCGAAGTTTATCATCCCTGTTTTGTTGAAAACAAAATAGGGAGGGGGACCGCGTTAGCGGTGGTGGGTTGCCCCGTTCCCTATTTACTTCGTCGATGAGGGAGGGGAACTACTTGAAATTATATATAATCCGTCATGGAGAAACCTTTGGTAATCTTAATGGTGACGGATTTTCGGAAACTGACCTTACTCCCAAGGGTGAAAGGCAAATTGCTCTTTTAGCTGAAAGATTTAAAAATGATAATATTGATAAATTTTATGTGAGTCCTTTAGTCAGAGCAGTTAAAACTGCAAATGCAGTGAGAGAATATCACAAAAACACACCAATTATTATAGATTCTCTGCTTCTTGAAAAAGGGACTGCACCTGATTACATAGGTCTTCCTGATGAAGAAATAAAAAAGCTTTGCCCTGATGCTGAAATTAATCATCGCACACCTTTAGGCGAGGAAAATGATGAAAAAGCATATAACAGAGCAAAGAAAATAATAGAAAAAATCAAAGCCGGAAACGACTTCGAAAGCACGGTTGTTATAATCGCTCACGGCACATTTAACAGCTACCTTGTTCTTGCGGCATTGGATTTTCCCTTAAAAGAAAATTTTAATTTTTCACATGTTAATACAGGGGTAACATTAGTTCAGTACCTGAAAGAAAATGGTGTAATAAAAACAAAATTAAAGTTTCTTAATGACTATTCACATCTGAATGAAAAACCGCAGTTATAGTTAAAATGAGAAGCTAATAAATTTAGATGCAGAATATGTTTTATCACCCCGAAGGTGTATACAGATACTCCGAGTGGGTGAGAAAAAATACAAAAAAAGAGCAGACTTTTATGTCTGCCCTTGTTTTTATTTTGGATGAGATTTTAATATAGAACGCAGATTTGATGAACGAAGGCGTATGAAGATACGCCGAATGAAGCAAATCAAGTTATATTTAAAATATCACCAAAAGTGGTAAAACTGTAAGCCGGGTTCTGTCGTTTAAGGCAATCATCTATCTACGCCATTTGTTGCCAAATGGCTCTAGCCACCCTTCGGGGTTGCGAATAAAATTCGCTGCACGGCGCTACCCCTGTCGGTGTTGCATCGGGTAGGGTTTACATGGCAGCAATGTCTCCATTGCCCCGGTGAGCTCTTACCTCGCCTTTCCACCCTTACCGAAAAAATCGGCGGTATATCTCTGTTGCACTTTCCCTAAGGTTTCCCTCGGCTGCCGTTAGCAGTTACCCTGCCGTGAGATGCCCGGACTTTCCTCGTCTGTGAATAGAGTGAGCACACCCACTCTTATCGCATCCGCGACTGCCCATTTTACCGAGGAAGATTTTACAATATAATTTTTGTTTAGTCAAGTGGAAATATTTAGTGTGAAGAAAAATTAAGAATTCCAAATTAGAAATCGAGGGTGTCTTTACGAGTCACCAGTCGCCAGCTACCAGCTACCAGCAATAGGGTCTGCGACGCAATTATAAAAATGGACTATCATAGTTTGTTGTGTGGTATAGGCAAGCCTATACCTTACGGTTACCACCCTATCTGACATACTCACTTAAACCATAGCACCCGTAAGGCACCGGCTTGCCTGTGCCACAGAATATATATAGTTATCAGCCTACAGAATTGAAACATAAGTTTTTTTCTTCTTTATTTGTTAGAACAGATTTGAAAATATTTATAACGAGTTAGTTTTTGTTTTGAAAACCAGCAACTGGCGACTGGCGACTATTTTTTATTCATTTTCCTACGACAAAATACAGTTGCAAGTGACATTTTTTTATTGTATAATGTATTCGTATAACTATGCAATAACTTGTTAAGAGGTAGTAAATATGAAGCTTGAAGAAAAGAAGCTTTCTTCTGAAGAAATTTTTGACGGAGTTGCAATTCATCTTTTCAAGGATGAAATTCTTCTCCCCAATGGTAACAAAGGTGTTCGGGAGGTTATCCGCCATCCCGGCGCGGTATGTGTTTTACCCTTTACAGATGACGGACAGGTTGTTTTTGTTAACCAGTTCAGATATGCTTTGAATAAAGTTACTTTGGAGGTTCCTGCAGGTAAGCTGGAAAAAGGTGAAGATCCTATGGAAGCCGCACTGCGTGAGCTTTCCGAGGAAACAGGTCTTACAGCAAACAATATTTTTTCAATTGGCGATTTATACACAACCCCTGCACTTATTGACGAAGTGATTCATATGTATATTGCAACGGATTTGGTTCAGGGTGAACAGCATCTTGATGAGGATGAGTTTGTAAACACTCTCACAATGCCTTTGAGCCAAGCAGTTGAAATGGTAATGAGCGGAGAAATAAAGGATTCAAAAACCCAGACGATAATTCTTAAAGCAGATAAATATTTTGAAAAGTTAAAGGAGGAAAACAAATGAAAACTATGAAAAGACCCCTTGCATTGTTTCTTGCTTTGTTGTGCTTTTTTTCTGCTTTGTCCGTAACAGGCTTTGCTGCAACAAAATATAAATCTTATGACGGAAAATACGGATTGATGATTCCTGTAAAATCCAATTATAAAACAGAATGCGAATTATATAAAATTAATAATGATAAAGGCGCTTTGAGCTTTTCTTTTAAAAGCAAAGGACATACCGAGAATGTTTATTTCGGTCTTACTATTTATAAGGATGAGGAAAGACAAGAAATTATCATAAACAAAAGCGGAGCATTTCCAGCAGTTGACAGTAATGGCACTATGAATATTGATTTCTCGACTCTTGAAAGCGGGAGGTATTATGGTTTAACCTTCACTTATGTAAAAAAAGGGGATTCTCTTATTGTTGATAGTGACAGTATTTATCAGTTTGATATTAAATTGAATAAATTAGGAGAGGTTACTCCTGAAATAACCGAAGCAGAGGCACTTTATACCGGTAATTATTTAAACTGGGATACTGTTGAGTATGCTGATTCTTACAGAGTTTACAGAAAGCAGACAGATGAAGCCTGGAAGAAGCTTGCAGATGTAAAAAAATCTGAATATATTGATGAAAGCGCTCAAAGAGGCGAAAATTATATTTATACTGTAAGAGCTGTTGATAACGGAGCGTATAGCAAATACAATAAAAATGGTGTGGAATTGGTTTACCTTGCAGCACCTGAATTTTCAAAATCTCCTAAGGTACTTTCAAATAACAGAATTAAGATTTATTGGAATAAGGTCGATGGTGCTCAGAAATACAGGATTTATAGAAAAATAGCGGGAGAGAATTATGTTCGTTTAGCTACTGTTGATTCTGATGAATTGGAATATATCGACAAAACAGCAAAAACCGATGGAGTTACCTATTATTATGCTGTTAAAGCTATCAGCGGAATCAATTCCGGTGTGTTGTCAGAAAAGGCAAAAATAAAGCTTTTCGGAATTCAGAAACCGGAGGTTTATTGTGAAGGCGAAACAGTCACAGTTAAATGGGATAAAATAAAGGGTGCAACAAATTATAAGCTGTTTAAGAGGACCGTAAAAGGTGACTGGGAAGAGGTTTACTCAGGAACTCAAAATAAGTTTACAGATTCAGATGTATCTATCGGAAAACAATATTATTATTCTGTTACTGTTGAAAAGGATAATCATTATAGTAGCTTTGATACTGCAGGTGTATCGGTTGTGTGCCTGAAGGAACCCGAAATTGTTTCTGTATCATCTAATGTTGACAATAGTGTGCTTGTTAAATGGGGTGCAGTTAAACATGCAACAAAATACAGAATTTACAGAGAATCCCCTTTTGAAGATTCAACCTACATCGGAACAACATCTTCCGCTTATTTTTACGATACCGGTAAAAAGGCAAATAACTATTTCTATACCTATTCTGTTAAAGCAATTAACGAAAACAGCGAAAGTATTTCAGGTAATAACACAGAAATGCATTTGTTTATGGAAGCCCCTGAATTGGTTTCTGTTAAATGGAATGAAGGTAATGTGGTTAAATGGAAGCGTGTGGCCGGAGCATTGTCGTATAAAATTTATAGAAAAGTGCCCGACGGAAGCTACAAAGAAATTGCCGAAGTAAAAGATGTTCTTTCATATAAAGATAAGACTGCAAAAAAAGGAACAGCTTATTATTACACTGTTGTCGCAATGAACGGTGATTACAAGGGCTCATATGAAAATGGTATAGGTATTAATTGCCTTAATGCTCCGGAAATAACAAGCGTTGCGCTTAATAAGAAAAAGCAAGTTGTTGTTAAATGGGATGAGGTAAGCGGTGCTACCGGATATTACGTTTACAGAAAAACAAAAGACGGAAGCTGGAAAAATCTCGGCAAGACAAGTTCACTGACCTATGTTGATAAAACTGAAAGGAAAAGTAATGTACAGTATTTTTATACAGTAAGAGCATATAACTCAAAAGGAAAAGGACTTTACAATAAGTTTGGAAAATCCCTATAACACAAACAACCCCCATCAGTTCAACATAAACTGATGGGGGAATTTTTGTGGTTTTTATTTTACTCTGTCAAGCATACCCTTTTTATACATAAACAATGCGCCGCCTACGGAAGCAACAATACCTACGAAAAGGAGTGTGCTTGCGCCCATTGAGCCTGCAAAAACAAGGACGATTATCATAACAATAATGGGGAAGAATGAAATTCTCCAATGCTTGATAAAGTATCCTGCGCCAAGAGCACCAAAAAGTGCGGGAAGAACCTGAGCGAATGCGGGCTTAAGAAGAGCGTTATCAGTGAAGGACTGAAGGAAGGGAGCAAAAACAATAACGCCGATTGCAAGAATAATTGTTGTGACAATAGAAGATGTTGCAATAGCAATTGTTGAAACAACCTCGCCCTCTTCAGAGTTAGCTTTTACATTTGCACCTTCCATAGCGTTGATAGCGCAAGGAAGCTTGAGGTTTGCGATGTTACCTGTTACGAATGAAAGGTATGTACCACCTGCACCAAGCATGGGAGTATAAACGATAACCTCAACGACTGCAACTGTCCAATAAGTAGGAATAAGCTTGAGAAGACCCTGAAGAACACCGTTTATAGGAGGAAAAACATTAAGATAAAGGCAGATGCCTATGGGGAACATAAGAAGCGCACAAAGAGCGGTAACGGTTGAAATTCTGCCCCATGAATGAACACGGTCAAAATATGATTTGTTGTTTTTCTTTTTAGCCATTTTTTAACCCCTCCATTCAAGCATTGCGATTTCTTCGGGAAGAATGTTGAAGAAAACGATTGCGGCAATCATAGCGATTATCATACCAATAGGCATAACGAAAGGCTCTAACCAGGTGAGCTTGAGCTTCTTTGCCAGAACCTCAAGTGCAATTGAAACAACAATAGCAACAACAAGAGTGATTATTGAAAGCACACCTGCACCATCGCCAAAGGTTTCAGGCTTACCTGAGCCGATAATAGCACGAGCGATGAATGCACCGATAAGACCAATGAAAATAGCAGGAGTTGCAAAGTTGTTGATAAATCCGTTAAGGCTTCTCTTTTTCTTTACGTCTGCAGGAGCGTTTTCATTTGCCTCTGCTTTGGGAGCTTCCTCTTTCTTACCTGCCTGAAGAAGCTTTTTGTGAAGAGGCTTTGCAACAAAGGGAAGAATCACGAGAGAGAAGCAGATACCAAGAGTCATAACCCATGCAACACCTGCATAAACCTCGGGGTCGGAAACAGCAACTGCCATACCGCCCTCGTGACCAAATGCCTCCATTGCAGCTTCTGCAGCAGTTGTTTCATACATTAAGTTACCGATAACTGAAAGGCGAACCCAAGGAATTACGGGACCCAATGCAGGAACAAGAGCAATAATTGTTGCAAGAATGGAAAGTGCAGAGGGAATAGTAAAGAGTGCGCTGGATGTAATAGCGTTGCGCAGTTTTGATTTGTCTAAGCCGAGAGCTCTACCTTGTTTGAAAGCTTTAACAAGGAAGAAAATGGACTGGGCAAGGACAAAAAGGATAACTGCACCTGCTATAAGATATAGCGCCGGTGAATATTTGAAATCCATATTTATCACTACCTTTTTAAAATATGTTACAATTTTAACAGTATATATTAAAAATGTCAATTAATTATAGTTTTTTATTTATACAAATAACGCCGTTAGGGGTGATATCAACAACTCCGTAGCAACCATCTCTTAAGCTACCGGGATTGAAATAATAAATTCCGTCTTTATAGATGCTTTCGGGCATGTGAGTGTGTCCAAAAAGCACAATATCACATTTTTCGTTAACTGCTTCAAGCTGCAAATCCTCTAAACCGAATTTAACATTCTGCACATATCCGTGAGTTGCCAGAATCTTTTTACCGCAGATTGTCCGCACATCTTTTTCGGGCAGGAAAGAAGAAAAATCACAATTCCCCCGAACACCTATAAAGGCTTGCTCTTTTCCGTAAATAAGCTGAGCCTCTTCAAACTCATTTGCTCCGTCACCTAAGAAATATACAACCTCGGCTGTGGGCTCTTCCGTAATAGCTGAGAAAAGGTTAAAATTATGGCGGTGAGAATCGGAAAGAACAAGTATTCGCATACATAATCAACCCCCTAGTTCAATATATTGTACTAATTATATACAATTGAGTGGGGGATTTCAATGAGTAATCAAAGAAATGATAAAATTGATGTAAATGAGCTTTTGAAAAAGGCTTCAACAACTGAAAACCTTAATACGAGCGATGGTTTGAATGATTTTATAAATAAAAATCTGAGCGAAGACCAAGCAAGTAAAATTAAAAATCTTCTTGCAGACGAAGAAAAGACAAAAGCACTTCTGAACAGTGATGCGGCAAAAGCTATTTTTAATAAATTCTTCGGAGGAAAAAATAATGGCTGATTTTGATTTAAACGCCATTTTAAATTCCCTTACTCCTGATGATATTGAAAATCTGAAGCAGACTGCCGCATCGGTTTTGGGTGGTATGGAGAATAACAAACCGCCCATACAAGAACCTGAAATTAAAAATAGTAAGCAAGAACAAAACCAATTCAATCTTGATGATTTGTTAAAGAGTATGGGTGGTTTGGGTAATTTAGGTATGCCTGATTTAAGTCAGCTTTCTGCAATTGTTCCTATTTTACAGGCGTTTAATTCCAAGGATGAACGATTGGATTTTATTTATGCTTTAAAACCGCTTTTATCGGAAGAACGGCAGAAAAAGGCGGATGAAGCAACAAAGCTTGTGAAGCTGATGTCTGTTTTACCTCTTTTAAGGGAAAGGGGAATAATGTAAATGGCAGATTATTCATATCAGGACCTTATGAAAATGCAGAATGATGCAATAAGACGTGCAGAGGATATGCAGAGAAGAGCAAGGCAGAGCGCAGGGCTTGAAAGAGGGAAGCAAGAAAATCAACAAAATCCAACTGCAAAAAAAGAAGAACCCCGACGGGTTCCAATGCCAAATGATTATCTTGAGAATTTAAAAAAATATGGCTCGAATTCTTCTAAAAATGAAAGTGAACCGAGAGAAAAAGAAGAAAATAAATCTCAACAAAAAAACGAATATAAAAACAATAACCAACCAAAACTCCAAAACACATTTGAAGATAAAATAAAAAGCATTTTCGGAGATTTGAATATTGATAGTGACAAAGCACTTTTGTTATCACTCATTTTGCTTTTATCAGAAGAAAAAGCGGATGAACTTTTGATTATGGCACTTATTTATATGCTGACATAAATAAAAGTGAAGCGGAGCCTATCATCCCTGTTAGCCTCCAGGCTAATAGGGAGGGGGACCGCGTTAGCGGTGGTGGGTTGCCCCGCTTCCTTTTTACATCGTTGATGAGTGCAACTACTATCCCTCTTTTTTCGTGAAACGAAAAAGGAGGGGGGACCGCGTTAGCGGTGGGTGGTACAAAGCTATGGGAATTGTAAAAGTGGTACCACCCACCATTCCGCCCGAATATAATCAAAAATATACATTTCACCCGAAATATACTTATTGTGAAAATTGACTTTGTTCAAGAATGGTCCCCCCTCCTTTTTGCAAGCAAAAAAGAGGGATAAGCTTCGCAAAACTTTACAGGACCGTTTTATGAAACAATCAACTAAAATGCATAACCTATTAATGTAGCAATTCCATATAGACTAATAAATCCAAAAATGATATTTAAGAAAGTAGGTAAATAGAAACAACCTTTTAATGTGCCCGTGTCAGCAATTTTACCCATTATATTAAGGCTTTGAATTATAAGGCTGATAATAACAAAAGGTACGTATATAAACCATGAAAGAATATCTAATGTTAATGTGAAATCATTTATGGGGAATGGTGAATAATATAAAACCATAGTAAGAATATGAATTATTGAATAAGAAAAGGAAATAAAAAGTGTAATGTAAGTTAAAGTTTTGAGCTTTTTAGATTCTTTATCCGTGTTTTTCATATCTATCGCTCCTTTCAATTACAGTATATAAAAAGCAAAAGAAAAAAGATGCCCAATGTAATAATTGGACATCTTTTTGTAATTTTCGGGTATATTTATCATATTAAAGGTCTAAAAACTCTTTCTTACACTGGTCTTGGAGAGCGAAGCGTTCAACAATTGCCCAGAGATTTTCGTCTGTAATTGTGTTGATTCTCTTGCCACTTGCAGTTGCAAGCATATAAAGCTGTGCAGCCTTTTCAACAGTTTCGATAAGGCCGAAGGTTTCGTCCATATCCTTACCTGCGCCGTAGATACCATGAAGACCCCAGATAACAAGTCTGTATTCTTCCATTTTCTTTGCAGTTGCAATACCGATTTCGTTGTTACCACAAACCATCCAGGGAAGAACGCCAACACCATCGGGGAAAACAACGATACATTCAGTACACATTTCCCAAAGAGTGTGAGTAAATTTCTTCTCATCAAGCTCGTGGATGTGGTTCATTGCAAGAGTGTATGTAGGATGAGAGTGCATAACAACTCTGTTTTCGGGGTTTGCTTTAAGTCTTGAAATATGGCTCATAAGGTGAGCGGGAAGCTCGCTTGTGAATCTGCCGCCATCTTTATAGCCCCAGAGAAGCTCTGCAGTTGTGCCGTCCTTTGCAATACGGATAATACCAAGGTTTGTTTCGGGGTCAACCTCAACATTTTTGAAATATTTACCTGTACCTGTAACGATAAAGATTTTGCCGATAAGATATGTTGCGTCAAAGCCTGTGGGAATTTCGCGGATAACATTGTTAAGGTCAAGGTATTCTGCAACCTGTTCCTCTTCGAGCATATAGCTGATGTTGCCACCGTTTCTTTCGTCCCAACCCTGACGGTACATATTAGCAGTTGCACGCTTCATTTCTTCCACAAAGGGAGCTGTTAAAATATCTTTCATACTCTTTTCACCAATACCTTTTCTTCATATTCTTTGATTTCTTTAAAGTAATCATTATTAACATTTTCTCTTGCCAGGTATTCTGTCCAGATATCACCAAAGGGCGCAGTTTTCATTTCTTCCTGAACATACATAAGCTCTGTGAATGCGCTTTCTTCCTGAAGAGCTTTCATTTTATCTGTGGGTAAAAGAAGTGCATTAAGAAGTGCTTTCTGCACATTTCTTACACCTGTTACCCAAGCAGAAATTCTGTTGATTGAAGCATCGAAATAGTCTGTTGCAATAAATACTCTGTCGAGAGCATCGTGAGAAACGATTTCCTTTGCAATTTCCTTGGTTTCGTCATCCAAAAGAATAACGTGGTCAGAGTCCCAACGAACACCTCTTGTAATGTGAAGAGCGATTTTCTCATTGAAGAGAAGAAGAGAGGAGATTTTATCGGAAACCAATTCTGTGGGATGATAATGACCATTGTCCATAAGGGGAGTGATGCCCTTACTTGCTGAATAAGAAAGGCAGAATTCTGCAGAACCAACAGTATAGCTTTCAACACCGATACCGAACACCTTTGATTCAAGGGTTACATAAACCTTTGATCTGTCGTAAGGTGTGCTGAGAATTTCATCAAGAGATTTTTTGAATCTTGCTCTTGGTGCCAGTCTGTCCGCAGGAATATCCTTATAGCCATCGGGAATCCAGATGTTCATAACACAGGGGATTCCTGTTTCGTTTGCAAAATATTCAGAAATTTTAAGACAAGCCTTGCCGTGCTCAACCCAGAATTTTCTTACATCTTCATCAGGAGAAGAAAGTGTAAGACCATCCTTAACCATTGAGTGAGAGAAATATGTGGGATTAAAATCAATACCCATATTTCTTTCTTTTGCAAAGTCAACCCATTTTTTGAAATGCTCAGGCTTAAGTGCGTTTCTGTCGGCAAATTCGCCGTTTTCAAAAATTGCATAGCTTGCGTGGAGATTAAGCTTTTTCTTACCGGGAATGAGAGAGAAAGCCTTATCCAAATCTGCCATAAGCTCTTCGGGAGTTGAAGCCTTACCGGGATAGTTACCTGTTGTCTGAATACCGCCGGAAAGACTTTCCTTACTGTCAAAGCCAATAACATCGTCACCCTGCCAGCAATGAACTGAAATTGTTACATCCTTAAGGGCTTTAAGGGCTTTTTCTGTATCAACGCCAAAGGAAGAATAAATCTTCTTAGCTTCTTCATATCTTGACATTAGAAAACCTCTTTTCAGTAAAAGATTACATACATAAACAGTATATATTTACTGTGAAGAAAAGTCAATGAACAGAGTAACAAAAAATGAAAAAATTCATAGTATATGACGATAGGAGTTGATATTTTGAAAAAAACAGTTCTTCCGGTATCATTCTTTTTCGGTGCTAATAATAAATCGGGCTATTGTTCACTTTACAGCAGTCTCTATGACCCCTACATAGAAGGAAAGCATCTCATTTTAAAAGGTGGTCCCGGCACGGGAAAATCTACCCTTATGAGGAAAGTAGCCGAAAAGGCAGAAAGAAAGGGATATTATGTTGAGAGGGGTTTTTGCAGTGCAGATCCAAGCTCGCTTGATGTGGTATTGGTTCCTGAAATTAATTTTTCAATCTGCGACGGAACAGCTCCTCATACCTTTGACCCGAAAATGCCGGGTGTCAGCGAGCATATAGTTGATTTAGGTGTTGCATGGGACAGAAAATATCTTAATTCCCATATTGAAGAAATCGGAAATCTTATGAAAGAAAATTCTCTTCAGCATAGAAAGACGGTGGAGTTTTTGAGGGTAGCTTCTGCAATTGAGGTGGAAAGCACGGCAATCTGCACAAACTCAATCGATGAAGAGAAGCTTATGCGATATGTAAAGCGCCTTGCTAACAGAATAATTCCTCAAAAGGAAAGCGATAAAAAAGGTAAAATATATAAAAGATTTTTGAGTGCAATTTCCCCTGATGGTATTGATGTAAAATATGAAACAGTTGTGGCGCTTTCGGAAAAAATTATCACAATTGAAGATGCTTTTTCTGTTGTATCGCCCTTTATTGCCGAATATATCAGCAATTGCGCCATAGAAAAAGGTTATGATGTTTATCAATGCTATTGTCCGCTTTTTCCAAATATGAAAATTGAGCATATTATTATTCCTCAGCTTAAAACCGCAATTTTCACACAAAATACGTATCACTATTCAATTGACGATGGTGAACGACTGGTTCATGCAACACGTTTTTATGATAAAGATATTTTTTATTCCAATAAAGAAAAACTCTCTTTGCAAAAAAGAGCAAAGAGAGAATTGATTGATGAAGCTGTGAAAAAACTTTCCATTGCTAAAGATATTCATGACCGGCTTGAAGATTATTACATTAAAGCGACGGATTTTGATGTGATAAATGAAATTGGAGAGAAAGTATTGAAATCAATTTAGCTGATAGCTGACAGCTACCAGTCATCAGCTGCCAGAAACCAGAAAAAGAATTCAGGACAGTAAATGTCTTGAATTCTTTTTTATAATTGTGTTGCAGACCCGAAACTTTCAACTTGCCACTTTTATAAATTTCTTCTCCAATGGAATAAATATTGCTGGGCTATACCCTCGGTTCCTTTTATACATTCAGGTAATCCGTTAGGATAAAGCTCGGCAACGATTCTTTTGACCCATACATCAACTGGGAAGGCTTCCATTCTTCCGAAACCATAAAGGAGAGCGCATTGGGCAACCTTTTCACCAACGCCTTTGATTTTTAAGAGCTCTAATTTGGCGCTTTCAAAATCCATTGATTTTATTTTTTCTAAATCTACCTCGCCATTTGATATTTTACGAGCAGCATCGATTATATATTTTGCTCTGAAGCCCGAGCGTATAATCGCCAAATCTTCAATTTCAAGCGCTGCAAGTTTTTCGGGAGGCGGGAATGTGTAACCCCCATCAATTTTTTCACCGAAATTTTCGCAAAGTCTTTCTATTATACCTTTGATTCGCGGAATATTGTTATTGGCAGAAATTATGAAAGAACAAATTGCTTCCCATTCATCCTGCTTTAAAATACGTATTCCCGGATGAGCTTTGCATGCAGTTATGAGGTTTTCTTCAGAGTAAGAAGAAATGATTTTTTCATAATCTCTTTCTAAGTCAAAATATTTAACCCATAAAGAGTCAAAATCCTCTTTTGTGGTATTGAAAAATGTTATTGTATTTTCTTCCTGCTTTATGCAAAGATATTTTCCGCAAGCAATTCCCTGCCAGATTCCGTCATCGGATTCTTTCCAACGGAAAGC
This sequence comes from Acutalibacteraceae bacterium, assembly GCA_045604605.1. Classification (GTDB taxonomy): domain Bacteria; phylum Bacillota; class Clostridia; order Oscillospirales; family Acutalibacteraceae; genus DTU089. Next base: position 28,122 of record JAZUOL010000019.1, read on the forward strand.
CTGGCCACAGTCAAGACAAAGGGGAATATTAAGGTTATTTATATCTTTTAAAACAATATTTCCGTCAATAGAATTAATATTCATTATTATCACCGGAATAAAGGTAACATATTTGAATAAAACAGTAAAGATTTTTGTCAACCTGTTTTCAGAAATTTTAATTTTTTCTACGTTTTTAACAGTATTTTTAAGGTGATTTTGTAGCCTTTGATAATTGTTCATTTTTAACAACGAACATTTATTTTTTTGAAAAAATCCACTTTCCATTCTGTATATTTTGTAAAGATGCTAAAACAAATCGTATATTTTGCCGAGTTCTGAATTTTGTCAAAAAAAGTGTATAAAATGTCGAAAACCTATTGGAATATGGGGTTTATGAGGTGGGTTGTAAACATTTTGAACACAGTTTTGAACAATTTTCACCGAAAAGGCAAATATACAAATTGTATAATTTTGGAGTTGTCAATTTTTACAAAAGCAAAAAAACTTTGTTTTGAAGAAGATTTTTTTATATTCTTTTTTACAATTAAAAGTTACAATTTGTGAAAAAAACTGCAAAGTTTTCAAATTGTTAAATTTAGTGTGTTTTATAAGTTTTTGTATAAAAACATTGTGATTTCACATTATAATGGTTGTAGAATGTGGAAACGGCTTGCGTTTCCACAAAAGCCGAAATATTGGCTTTTAAATAATCAAATTTTACTAAATTTGATTATTATTCTACACTATTGCAATGACTGTTAGCAAATTTTTCAAAGAAAATTCGATACCAAATAATATATTTGGTATCGAAACAGTGTAATTTTACACTGTTTCGACTAACTATAATCATTATAAATAAGAAGTAAAAAAAGGAGAAAGAATAATGATAAAAGGTGTAAATAAGCAAGTATTGGAAATAAATGAACCTCAAAACGGTTTTTTTGAAAAAGCGATATTTTTTGTGAAACCCGAATACAGCGGAATGGGGGAAGGAAGACTTCGTGAAAGCGCGCGAAGAGAAATAGAAAAAGCAGGGAAGCCTCCTATGAGAAATTATAAATACAAAAAGGAGAGGTTCAGAAATATCGTTATGGTTGCAGGATTTTTTGTTTTTGGTATTATTATAGGTGTTTCGGCGGCAACTCTTTTTTGAGTTGCCAATTCAATTGTAATATGTTAAACTGTAGTGGTATTTTAAGGTGGTGAATCAAATGCGGTATAAGCATATTTTTTGGGATTTTAACGGAACAATTATTGATGATGTTCATAATGCACTTGCATGTGTTAATGATATGCTTTTGAGAAAGGGCATGAAAACAATCAATTTAACAGAATATTATGATTATGTTGAAACACCTATTGTGAATTTTTATTACAGAATATTACCGCCGGAGGAAGTTGTTTTTTCGGAGATTTCCAGAGATTATCATGCAGATTATGCTCGCCATTTAGATGAAACAACACTTGCTGACGGAGCAAAGAATTTGATTGAACAGTTAAATGCAAATGGTGCGCATCAATACATAATAACATCCAATTTTATTGATGAAACTGTTGATTTAACAAAAAAATTCAGTATTTATCACCTTTTTGATGAAATTTTGGGAGCGGATAATACCCTTGCCGAAAGTAAAATTGAAAGAGCAAAAAGCTTTTTTGATATGAAAGGAATTAACAGAAACGACGCAGTTTTCATCGGTGACACTCTACATGACCTTGAAACTGCCAATGCATTAGGGATTGACTGTATTCTGGTTGCTTATGGGCATCAAGGAAGAAAGCTCCTTGAAGAGCATAATGCTTATACAGTCGAAAATCTTTGCGAAGTAAGAAATATAATTTTTGATAACAGAACTGTGGATTTCCACACTCATTCAACCTGCTCGGACGGAACGCTAACGCCAACTGAGCTTGCGGACCATGCAAAAAAATGCGGTCTTTCTGCTTTTGCACTTACTGATCACGACAGTGTTGATGGTATCAAAGAAGCTCAGAAGAGAGCAGAAGAAATCGGAATAGAGTTTATACCGGGAATTGAGTTTTCTGCTGCAGAGAATACTGAAACCCATATTATAGGCCTTTTTATAGACCCTGAAAACAAAATATTATCAGATACCATTGAAAAGCTTAAAGGAAGCCGCAAACGTCGAATGGAAGAGGTATGCAATAAGCTTTGCAAATTAGGTTTTGAAATTACTCACGATGAGGCTTTAGCGCTGGCAGGAGGGAATTTTGTTGGCAGAGCTCATATAGCAAAGCTTATGGTGGAAAAAGGCTATTGCGACACTGTGAAAGAATGTTTTGACAAATATATAGGTCTTGGTAAACCTGCTTACGCAGAGAAAAATGAGCTTTCCGCAGTTGAGGCAGTGAAATCAATACGAGCCGCAGGCGGACTTGCTTATCTTGCTCATCTTAATCAAACAGGCTATGATTCAGTTGAACTTGAAAAGCTCTTGATTCAGCTGAAAGAAGCAGGTTTGAATGGTGTTGAGGGATATTATCCTGAATATACTCCCGAGCATATTGCAGAATACAGAGCTTTGGCGGAAAAGCTATCGCTATCGCTATCGGGTGGTTCGGATTTTCATGGAAGTATGAAACCACATATTTCTATAGGCAAAGGAAAAGGAGATTTGAGTATTCCTTATTATGTTTTGGAAAATATGAAAGGAATTCTTCGTCGTCAATGTTTATAAATTAAAAAAATACCCAAAATATATCTGTGTATCTTTTGATATACAGATATTTTATTTTGGGTGATTATATGAACGGTGATATAAAAATAAAAAGCAAAAGCATTATAAAAGGTGATACCTTACGTTTGTTTTTTATTTCTCTTTTCAGCTTTATTATAAGGCGAGGTACCTTTGGCCTATGGCTATTGTGCATCGTTAATTTATTTAAAAGCGGTATATTGAATTTCTATTTTGATAATTATAACGATATTCTTGTGTACAGCGTTGTTATCTTCGACATCATTTTTGTTACAGCAGTATTATTTTTGTTTATTTGCTCATTGAAGCTGGGAGAGCAATTTTTATATTTTATTAAAGCTTCAGGAGGAAAAGGCAGAACAGGCTTACTTTTTAGTTTTTTTACCTTTGAAAAAAGTTATAGAGCGTTTTCCCTTTATTTCAAACTAACATTTTTGAAATTCGGTTGGCTTTTGTATTTTCTTTTACCCTGCGTAGTATGTTATGGCTTAACCTTTTATCTTTACGCTAACGCGAAGCTTTTAAATACCGTTTTTTATGTGTTGCTGGCGGGTTCATCTTTTCTTTTATCGTGTTGTATTTTTATGTGGAGAGTAGCTTTCTTCAGATATAATGCCGCGCCTTATTACTTTTGCCTGAACAGAGGTATGAGCGCGAAAGATGCTATTGAAAAAAGCATAAACTTTACTGATGGCTTTCTTCGTGAAAGTGTGCTTTTAGAAAGTACATTTTTCGGATGGTTTTTAAGTTGTATTATAATAATTCCTTCTGTATATGTTATTCCGTATTTTAAAATCTCAAAAGCTTTGTTTGTTGTAGAAAGTTTGAGTTCAAGGGCGTATCCGGAAATCAAAACCGGCTATGCCATAAATTATATCGGTCTAAAATAAAAAAATAGGAATGTAAAAAAGCGCAAACCGCATAAAACAATATAAGCCAAGGGGGTTCCTGCAGGATGATACCTGTAAGAACCCCTTAAACAATGAAATTTCAAGTTGCTAAGAATTTGAAATGTATAGATTATTTATTTTTTCTTGCCTGAACTTCAGCAACCATTTCTGCCTGTCGTTTTTCTGTAATAGTATAGAAGAACATAGGAACTGCACAAGCGAACATACTGATAACACCTGAAAGAACAAGCATATTCCAGAGTGTCTGTTTACCTTCTGCAGATATGAAACCTGTTTCAGCATTGATTCCTGCAGCAGCAAAAGAGATAACACCGATGAAAGCACCAACTGCCATACCGATTTTATTGATAAGTGTCTGCATAGCAAAGCAGATACCTTCACCGCGTTCACCGGTTTTCCATTCAAGGTAGTCAACAGTGTCACCAATCATAGCGTAAGTGATGATGTTGTTAACACCCTGAGGAATGCCGAGAAGAACAAGAGCTATAGCAGCAATAACAAGTTTCCAGGGAGCATCGTAACCAACAAAATACATAACTGCCATTACGATACCACCGAAAAGGTGAACTGCAATATATGCCCATTTTTTTGTGAATTTTTTGGACATCCAGGGAACAAGGATAGAAGCAACAAGTCCGCCGGGAACAACGAGAAGAGTGATAAGGCTATACATGCCTTCATTCTGAAGAACATATTTTGCAAAGTAAAGACCACCGGTGTATGTATAAACCATTCTTGCACCACCAAGAATACCGGAAAGAACGATAAGAAGAAGCTCTTTGTTCTTGAAGAGGAGTTTAATGTTGTGACCAAAGCTGGGGGGATTGTCATCTGCTGTGAAGCGTTCTTTAGTGTGCTTAAAGCCATAGAAAAACATGGGGATTGCAGCAACAACAAGAATAACCGCAGCAATGAAATATGTCCATTTAAGAGTGTCAGCGTTTGCAATTTCCTGACCTGCAATAACAGTTCCAACAAAGTTTTTAGCAGCTTCTGCATCTACGCCTTTATCAGCCATAATCTGTGCAATACCTTCTGCTGTATCAGGGTATTTGTATTTAGCTGTGATAGAACCTGTGATGATGGGAAGGAAAACTGTAACAATACCTGCACCCAATGTGCAAAGAAGACGAGTAACAGTAAGAAGATTACCACGTACAACAGTATCGTTTGTCATACATGTTGAAAGACCCCAATAAGGAACGTCTGCAACTGTGTAAGCAACTGACCATAAAATATAGATAATTGCAACAACAACAAATGACCAGTGTGCCTTTGCCTGGAAAATGGGAAGGAAGCAGGCAATTGTCATAATTGCAATGGGAAAAGCCATCCATTTAAGGTAGGGACGACATTTACCCCATTTTGTACGGGTTTTGTCAACAATTGAACCCATAATGGGATCATTGAAAGCATCAAAAATACGAGTGCCGAGCATAAGGTATGCAACAGCCATTGAACCTGCGATATTGCCGATTGTAACACCTTCTGCACCGAAGAGAAGTGCATCTGTAAGGAAAATTGTCAGATAAGAGCCGATAATGGTACAGATAAAGTTCTGACCGAAGCCTGCAATACCATAAGCAAGAGCTTCTTTAGGTTGGAGATTGCCGTCATTTGGTGTGGTACCGTAAAGCTTATGAAGCAATCCGTTAAATTTTGAATTCATTCCATTTTCTCCTTTATTTTAATTTTAACTTATATTAAAATGCCAACGCAGTTCCGGAAATTTACATCCTGCATTTTGCATTTTTATATTGCTTCAACAGTTTTCATAACAATGGGTTCAACAGGTGTGGAACGTTCACCGCCGAAGCTCATTCTACGGTCGATTTTGAGGAAATTGTCAACAGTTTCCATACCTTCAATTACCTTGCCGAAAGCGGCATATTGCCCATCAAGGAAGGTACAGTCACCATAGCAGATAAAGAACTGACTGCTTGCAGAGTTGGGGTTCTGAGAACGTGCCATTGAGATAACACCGCGAGTATGAGAAAGTGTGTTATTTACACCATTCATTGCAAATTCGCCTTTGATGTTTTCATCGCTTCCACCACAACCGGTTCCTTCAGGATCGCCGCCCTGAGCCATAAAACCATCAATTACGCGGTGAAAGGTGAGACCGTTATAAAAACCGCTTTTAACAAGCTTTAAAAAGTTTTCGCAAGTGATAGGCGCTTGCTCGGGGCAAAGCTCAATAACAAAGCTTTCACCATTTTCCATAGTTACTTTAATATTTTCCATAAAATGATCTCCTTAGTTTTTGGTCACGGGGTTGATATCGTAGCTTTCTGTGTTAGTTGCAGATGTGACAGTATCCATCTGGATGCCTTCCTTGCCGTTTTCATCAACTTCAGGTATTGTTGAAACATCTGCGACATAGGAATATGAATATTCTACTTTTATGGGGATACCTGAAAGCTTATCAATTGTTGAAACGATTTTACCATCTTTAAAGGTTACTTTATTTAAAATAGAGGTTTCCTTTGAACCTTCTTTTTCGTCAAAGCGGGGAACATTGAAAACTCTCGCGTAAGCAACCTCCTCACGTCTTTCAGCAATAGCTGCTCCGCCTCCGGTGGGATAATCATCTCCGATTTTTGTTTCTTCATTCATAAGGACTGTTCTTACGATGTATCCATCTTTTTCTTCACAGGTAATGCTCTTTATATCATCATAATTCAATAAGCAGGAAGTAGCCAGATTGTTTATAGGGAAATGATAGTAATGAGCGGCATACTTTTTGATTGTAACAGGGTCACTTGTCTTCAAGTCGTAAACTTCATCTGCTTGCTTTCTTAATTCTGCAATATAAGCCCGCATTTCCTTTTTGTCTGCTGAAGGGATTAATAATCCTGCGGCACCATTTAAAAGATTTTCCATATAGTCACAGGATTTGTTAGTGTATTCCTTGAAATCCATATTTGTAACATTAAGGTCATCAACAGGAGCATTCTTTGTCGTAACGCGCATAGAGTGGCATTGAACAGTTTCTATTTTAGTAAGACCGGGCTTGGTAGTTTTAACGCTGTTGAGCTCGGCTTTGAAAAGATTGAAGTTGAATTCAGCGCAATGGGAAACATCCGTGTCAACACCGGTTACAATACCGATTACTTTTTTAACATCTTCTATTGTAAGGCCATCTCCGTCACCGGTAAGGTCATAGATTAAACCATCCTGGGGTTCTTCAATGTTTGCAAGCACTCTCAAAACAGCTCTTGCATCGGAAAGGTTAACTACTCCATCCTTATTATAGTCGAAATTAAGGGCTATTTCCTCTGTGGTGTATGAAGCATAGGTGCTTACGGAAAGCGCAGAGAAAATAATGCAGATTGCAAGTAAAATACTAATTGTTTTTTTCATATAGATCACCTTTTTTATTTAAAGTTAAATGCCGCTTTCAAAAACTTAAGGGTTTGTTCAACGATTAAGTCATCACTTTCCGTGGCTTGCTTACCGGTGTAGATGAAAAATCGTTCTTTATAGTAATCACAGGCGGTTGCAAATTGCAACATCATAAAAATATTGTCCAACAAAAAAGCAAAGAATGCGGGGTTAATGTCGTTTCGTACATCACCGGTTTCCTGTGCTTTGCTGATGGTTACAGTATAAACGGAGGCGGAAACAGCTTCAATTCTCTGGGAGAGTGTGTTGAGAAATTCGGAATTGTCACCTGTTGTAAGTTGACAATATAATTTGATAAGTCCGGGATTCTGACGTGAATATTCAAGAAGAGAACGAATTATCTTTTCTGCTTTTATGAGAATATCTTCGTTTGAATCTGCAAGGCTCATAAGAAGATTTTCGATAGAAGAAAGACCTTCCTGAACCACCATCGAAAAAAGAGTTTCTTTATTTTCAAAATATTTATAAACAGAGCCTACACTGATACCCGATTTTTTTGCAATTTGTTGGATTGATGTGCTTTCGAATCCATTGTTTGCGAATTCTTCAATAGCGACGTTTAAAATTCTGTCGCGCTTTTCTTTAGGTATTTTATCAAATGCGGCCTTGCATAATTGAACATTTCCGTTTTGTTCCATTTTGCACCTCATAATTAACCCAATTATATTCCTTATAATACCATTTTTCTTTCAAAAAAGCAATGGAAATACAAAGAAAAGCCTATCCAAAAAAAAGAGGTAGTTTTTGGTCAGTGTTTATAAAAAGAATTCAGTGAAACGGGAAAGATGTGAACGAAAAGTAACCGGATTGTTAAGAAACGAAAAATGTCGATGTTTTGGCAATATTTATTAATAAAAAATTATTGAAATGAATTAATTAATATATTATAATGTATAGGACTATAAAACCATTGGAGGTTATTCCATGAAAAAAATCAGTTCAAAAACAAGGGTGCTGTTAGCAGTTCTTATTGCACTTGTTGTAATCGGAGCTTTTACAACAGCTTCTCTTGCTGCCGATAAGACGGCTTCTTACGGCAATAAGTATGGGCAGATTGTTCCCACAGACTCAAAGCTTGAGGCAAAAAAGACAAATTTCTCTTTTTATGGCGATAAGGCAATACTTTACTTTATGCGAATAAGTGAGGGTAAAAGCAATTCAAACTATGCAGTAGAAATTTATTCCGATAAAGAGTATAAGGATCTTATCAGAAGTATGGCAGGGGAGTTCGGCGAAAAAGGAAATAGTCCCTTGGCAATTTCCTGGAATTTCAAGAGCACTCCCAGTGGTACATATTACGGTAAGTGCTATACTTATGTTTCAAGAGATGATGGTAATGTAGTTGATACAGATTCTGTTGAAACATTTAAAATTAAAATTGACCGTTTGAGCAAAAAGGTTGTTCCTCTTACTTCTGTAAAAAACACTCAGGACGGTGTTAAAATTACATGGACTCCTTTAAGCACCGCAACAAGATATAGAGTTTACAGAAAAATCAGTGGTGAAACAAAGTGGACAGCTATAAAAACTCTTTCAAAGGGCGCATGTACATATACAGATGAAACTGCAAAAAGCGGTAAAACATATGTATACACTGTAAGAGGTTTTGATGGGGATTACAAGAGCTTGTATAATACCACCGGACTAAAAATAAAATATCTTGCAACTCCCAAGCTTGTAAATATCAGCGGTACAGGCCCCGCAGGTAATGCTAAAATCAAATGGGGAGCAGTTTCAGGTGCATCAGGTTATATTATATATCGTAAGGGTGGTAGTCTGAGTAGCTCATCCTGGGAAAAAATTGCTACTGTTACAAACGGAAAAACAGTAACATACGTAGATAAAACTGCAACTAAATCCGATTGGTACTACACCTATACCGTAAGAGCTTACAGTGGTTCATACAACAGCTTGTATGATACCGATGGTCTGGATTTTAACTACATTAAAGCCCCTTCTTTAAAGAGCGCGACTGTATCTAAGGAGGGTATTAAGCTCACTTGGACAAAACCTGATGAGGATGTTGTAAAATACTATGTTTACAGAAAAACATCAAAGGGTTGGAATAAAATCGGTACAACAACCAAAAGAACCTTTGTTGATACAAAGGTTGGAACAGGTAAAAAATATATCTACACTATCAAGGCGGTTTGCGAAACCAACGATGGAGCGTATAATAACACCGGTATATCTGCATACTATATTGCCACACCTGAATTGGCAAAGGTAACCTTTACTTCAGGAGATAAAGCAAAGGTTACATGGAAAAAGGTTGAAGGTGTTGATGGTTACAAGGTTTACAGAAAAATCAATTCCGCTTCCAAATGGACTGAAATTGCAACAGTAAAAGGTGCTTCAAAAACCTCTTATCTTGATGCTGTTACTAAAAAATCAGGCTCCACATATAAATATACAGTCAGAGCATTTGACGGAAAATATAAGAGCTATTATGACACAAAAGGTATAAAAGCAGTATTCCTTGCTGCACCGGAAATCAAGCTTTCCAATGCTGCAAAAGCAGATGGAGAGGCACGTGTTAAAATAACATGGAACAAGGTTGCAAAGGCTGAATCTTATAATGTTTACAGAAAAAATGCAAAGGACACAGAGTGGACATTAATAAAAAAAGGCGTAACCAAAACATCTTATTACGATTCAACAGTAAAAAACAGTACAACATACAACTATTCTGTAAGAGCTGTTAACGGCACTACATTAAGCCGCTTTGGATCTGCTAAGATAATTGCTCTTAATATGCCTGTGATGAAAAATGCGGCTATAACATCAAAAGGTGTTTCAATTTCCTGGAGTGAGGTTAAAGGGGCAGACAGCTACTATGTTTACAGAAGAAGTCCCGATGGCGAATGGAAGGCTATAGGCTCCTATGCAACAAACTCTTATATTGATACATCTAAAGAAGCAAAAACAAATCCCTACTACTACACTGTTGTTGCTGAAGAATCAGGTTATAAAAGTAACCGCGACAGCGTTGGCGTGAAAAACTATGTTGAAGCTGTTAAATTCACTGCAAATTATGTTGCAGAGAAGGGAACTTCAAAAGCTCACATCACTTTGAAATGGTCACTTGATAAGGATACTGAGATTGTTGAAATTTTCAAGAATGATGGCGAAAAGACGGTTTCATTAGGTGAGTTTAAAGCCGATGACGCAAAGTATTATATTGATGAAGATATTAAGGTTGGCACAACATACAGATATACAATCAAGCCCCGGGCAGAGAAAAAGTTATCTGTAAAAACAAAAGTAACCGAGAAATATCCTCACGCACCTGTTGAAGCGGTTGATTTTGATGTAACTCCACATTATAGCGAAGACGAATATTACATCACAATCAAATTTAATACTGTTAAGCATGCAGATAGTTATGAGGTTTATAAGCGTCTTTCTCCTGAAGATCCGTGGGTAAAGGTTAAGAAAATTGATGCTGCTGACATAAAGGGTGAAACCAAAACCTACAAGGACAAAGACGTTGATACTGAATTAACATATTATTATACTGTTAAAGCGGTAGCTTCTGACAGAGACAGCAAGTTTGATGAGGACGGCAAAAAGACCATAATCTGTGTTCCTGTTTCACCTGCTGCAGGTATTGTTGCAAAAGAAAGCAAAAAAGATGACAAAACAGTTGCAGTAATCACCTGGGACAAGGTTGACAATGGCGAAACCTACAAGGTTTTAAGAAAAACAGCAAAATCCGAATGGGTGGTTATTGGTACAGTATCTGCAGATGATGGTTTGAAATTTGTGGACGATACCATAAAAAAAGGTGTTAATTACACATATACCGTTGAGGTTTCTGCCCCCGGAAGAGGCGAGGCAATTAATGAAACCGGAGCAGAATTTTGTTGGGAATAAAATCTGAATATTAAAAAAATGGCTGAAAAAACGAAAGTTTTGAACAAGTCCAGTAAAAACGGACAATAGAAAAAAGAGACCTCCTATGGTAGAATTAAAGGAACTACCATAGGAGGAATTTTTGTGTCAAGAAAGTATCAAAACATTAAACAATATGAAAAAGAAATATTTGAATTAAAGGAACAAGGCTTAACTTATGCTCAAATAGGAGAACATTTTGGAATAGAACGAATATATATAAAAAAGTTTTTTGAAAGATATCGTGTAAAACAAAGAAAGATTGAAGCAGGAATAGCCATAAAGAAGAGAGGAAGACAACCAAAAGATTATGTTGTAAGAGAAGAAGATAAAATAGCTGAACTTCGATATATCATTGCTCGTAAAGAAGCAAAGATAAAATCGTTAGAAATGCAGAACGAACTGATGCGGGATTTTCTCTCGCTTACAGAAAGGAAGTGAGAACAAGCGTAAAGTTTATGGTCATCTATCGTCATAAAGATAAATACTCAATTAGTGAAATGTGTAGTTTTTTTGATGTATCAAGAAGCGGTTACTATGATTATGTCAAAAGAATGGATATACCAGCAAAAGATTTACCATTGGCACAAAAGATAAAAGAATGTCAGGAAAAGCATGGCAAAACATACGGGTATCGAAGAGTTCATATGTGGCTTGAAAGACAAGGAATACACCATAATCCAAAGACAGTATTAAGGGTTATGCAGAAATACAACTTGTTGTCAGAAGTTAGAAGAAAGAAATATCGCAATTACGGTAATGTGTTGCATAAATACGATAATCTTCTTGATAGAGATTTTAGTGCTGATAGACAGAATCAAAAGTGGGTATCAGATATTTCATACATAAAAACGCAACAAGGAACATTATACCTTTCTGTAATACGAGATTTGTATGATAACAGTATCGTAGCATACAAAACCGGAACAGAGCAGAACATAAACCTTGTATTGAGTACTATCAGAGCAGCAAAAAGAAAAGAGAAAGTCACTGCAGAGTTGCAGCTCCACAGTGACCAAGGGTTTCAATATACATCCCAAGCATATTTTAACCTAACACAATCTTACGGCATAACGCCCTCGATGTCAAGACGTGGAAATCCGTATGATAATGCTATGGCTGAAAATTTCTTTTCAATATTGAAAACAGAATGTATCTACCGAACAAAGTTGCGAACCTATGAGGAGGCTCGCCTCCTCATAGGTCAATACATAGATTTCTACAACAATGAAAGAATTCAATTAAAAACAAAACTGACTCCGATTGAAAAACGAAATCAGTTTGTTGCTTAAAATTTAATATTTTCTACCATATGGTCCTTTTTTGTGCTGTCCGCACAATTTGGGGCAGTTCA
>JAZUOL010000020.1:0-3981 GCA_045604605.1 Acutalibacteraceae bacterium
GCTGATTTGCTTATTTTCAAGGTTTTTGAGATTTCTTCAACAGTATAATCGTTGTAATAAAACAGAATTATGGCTGATTTATATTTTTCGGGTAATGCAATAACTTTTGAAATAACATCCTGCTCCATATCGTTGTTTTTGTATGTAGCAGTTGCAGAAACATCCTCAATACACTCATTCTTACAACCTGATTTTTTCAGATAATCCAAACACTTATTCTGCGTTACTCTTATAAACCAGGCTTTTTCGTGTTCGGAGTTTTTTGAATCTGTATTTACCACAAAGATATTTTGTGAAAACATCCTGCAAAACATCTTCAGTGTCTGTTGCATTACCTAAATATAAAAATGCAATTTTATAAAGCATATTGCCATATTCGTTATATTTAGCTTCAAATTCATTTTCGAGATCTCGTTTACCCATAACGTCCTCCTTTCACTAATAAAACGATTGACAATTGCTTTTGGTGACAAAATTATTATAGCATAGAAATCAATACAAGCAAAAATTAAAGGCAAGGATAATTTCCCTGCCTTTACTGTATTATTAAGTTGTTTTTGAAATATATTCTTCAATCACAGGTAAATTGGGCTTAAAAATATTATCAGGTAAAGCAGAAATATCAAAGAACTTTAGGTTCTCTACCTCGCCTGCCTGACATTTCAATTCACCCTCGTAGCTTTTGCAAATGTAAACAATATCAACATTTGACACTTCATCGCCATTGGGGTAAATGTTGTGCATATCTTTGCCTGAGAAAACACCTAAAAGAGTTAGTTCTTTAGCAATCAAGCCTGTTTCTTCATACAACTCTCTCTTGGCTGCATCTTCAACCTTTTCATCAATTTCTACCGAACCACCGCCATAACCCCAAGTGTTATTATCACTGCGTAATTGAAGCAAAATGCGACCACACTCATCAACCACAATAACACTTGCACCCACTTGTAATAAAGGTCTGTGCCCGACCACTTTTCTCAAATCCATTATGTAGCTCATAATGTTCTCCTGTCATTTTGTTAATTTATTCTTCAACCTTTGAAACACATTCTGTCTCGGTGGATTCTTATCCCACGCCCATTCCATTTCATCAATGGTAAAGCTACCAGTTTCCAACGCCTTGATTTCTTCAAGGCATTTTTCTGTTGCCAGTTTTATATATTCATCAGCCATTTTTTGAGTAAAGAAGAACGCTTCACCGTCATTATAAAGCTCAAAATCCGTTTTAAAATCTGCTGACAACTGTTCAACATCAAAGGGATAAATATCAAAAATCGGCTCTTCGTTTATATCTTCGGGAATCACCAAAGATTTGCTTATGTTGTATTCATTCACTACATAATTGTTCAGTAACTTATAGTCATTATGTAACCGTTCAATATTCCCTTTCGGGTATGGGTCCCAATTATGCATGGAATAAACGAAATAACGAAAAATGGTATCCTGAATCAAATGCAGATAATAACCAAGATACAGCTCATCCGTTTTCATTAGCTCACCGTAGGTTTCACGATACCAAGACAATTTATAAGTCTTTTTAGTGCCGTCCTCGGTGGTGTATTTCAAATGGCTGTCGGTAGCAGATTGAATATTGTGCTTATAGGCATCAGGCAATATAATACCAAGCCTGAAACGCTCAACATCTTCAATATGCACTTGTTTCATTATTTCATTGGCAATCGCCAAATGCATAACCCTTGATGCCATATAACCACCTCGCAAATTATTTTTTAACTTTCAATTTTTTCATTTCTTTTTTAAGCCTGTTATTGCATAGGATTTCCCATAAAGGCATTATTAAACCACCACTCAAACGGCAGGATGCTTCATTCATTGCACCATAATATGCAACTCGGAAGTCTGTATATTCTGAAAGCTTGTACTTGCTTTTATATGTATCGTAAAGACCAAATATATCGCCCCACATATTACGGAGCTGGAATAAATCATATTCTCTGTCGGTATAGATTGAACCGCTTGGGTCTATTATCCCGATAAGCTCAAGGCTTTTGGGGTCTGCCATTATATTCATAATATTCAAATCGCCATGAATCAAAACAGGTTTCCCTGATTCGTCAGGAAGATTATTATAAATCTCGGTTGCTTCTTTTAGGAATGCAAGTGTCTTTTTGCTGAATTTACCACTATCTGCAAGCTTTGAAAGCCCATCAAGAAATGGCTTTTGTTTTTCCGTGATATAGTAATCACGCCAACTGTCATATATAGGGTTTGACATATCACCGAATTTGTCAACTGTTACCGAATGCCACTCTAACATAGTATCAATAACATCGTTGGCAAATTTCTGCTTCTGTGCCTTGCTTTTGAAAACAAACAAGGGATTTAAAACATTTTTACCTTCTATGAAAGTCATACCCATTAACGCTGTTTCGTTATCTTCATAAAGGAAAAGCACCTCAGGCATTTTAGTTTTAGTATGTTTGGAGAGTTCAATCATCTGTTTGGACTCTTTCTGCATAGCACCCTTTATTCTGAATGCCTTAACTGCAAATTTTTTGTTATCATTGGTTTCAATGCAATAAACCTTACCATTACTGCCACCACCGATAAATTTGAGCTTTACTACAGATGTACCAAGCTTTTCAGCAACAACAGTTTTTATAAGGTTGTTAAGATGCTTATCACTGACATTTAAGTTCATAGTTCTACCTCCAATTTCTGGTACATCATTTAAATATCTTCTGTTTCTTACAAACGAAAAAATTTGCAAGTTATGTTTCGCAATGCTCTCCTGTCAGCTTTTCGTTTAACTCTTCATCAGATAATTTCTTTTGTTTATATTTAGGAAGTTTGCCAACTACAGTAGCATAACTGTGGTCTGTCATTTCAATAATAAGTTCATCAGGAATACTATCAAGCGGAAAAGTATTAAAATATGGTTGTTGAACGGGAGGACAATGATAACCTCTCACGATAATCCCCGGGTACATCTGCCTGTAAAAATCTCCTGTCATACACTCGCATTTCAGAGTTACAGTTTCTTTACCCTTAAGAACGAACAACTGTGCAAAGATTTTACCTTCAACTTTAATTATATCACTTTCAAGACCAAAGGGATGGTCAATATACGCTCCTTTTTTCGAAAGACAAAAATCGAGCAATTCTGAATATTTCATTAGAAATCACCTCTGCAATCAGCGTTACTTTTTCAATTCACCAATAAACCCGAATGAATTGGATTTGTTTCCATTCATTGTAGGTATTACAAATTTCTGAAAATCAAGTGTTTTAAAATCTGAAAGCAACTTTAAGATATAGTCTTCTGAATGGTGGCGCACTGTTGCACCATCATAAGTTTTAAACGCCCCGTATATACCGGTTTCCTTTTGTGCCTTTTTATAAAACAACCATCTTTTAAAACCAGTATTCAAAAGAAAATCGTTAATATAAATCATACCACCGGGCTTCAACACTCTTTTGATATCGTTTAAAAGCACTTTTTGAGATTCGTTATCAGGAACACAAGTGAGAACTCCGAACAATATTACCGCATCAAATGTGTTTTCCTCAAATGGTAGTTTACCATCGGGATTTGCAACCAAATTCAAATTCGGATACTCTCGTAATCCCCTTTTAATCATATTTTCTGCAGAATCAACACCCGTTAAATCGGTAAAACCTGCTTCTTCCAACTCATTCAAAATTCTGCCGTAACCGCAACCCACATCAAGAATTTTGCTATCCTTAGAAACATATTTTGAAAACAATTCAACATCTAAAACAGTTGTGAACTTCTTTTCCTCTGCTACGGAGTTCCAATATTCATTTTGGTTCATGGTATCACCTTATTTCTCCACGTTTTTACACTAAGATAAATCAAAAAATCTTTTTTATATTCTTTTGTAATTTTGTTACTTCATAACCTTGTGATTGATAAAACTGATGAGCTTTTTCTCGTTCAACCCCTGAACAAAGGCGAATTCCGACAGCACCATTTTCTTTTGCCCAGATTTCAGCCTG
>JAZUOL010000021.1:0-2238 GCA_045604605.1 Acutalibacteraceae bacterium
CATACGCGCCGCTTTCCAGCAGTTCACGGCAAATAGTGCCGCCCAGAAAGCCCGCCGCCCCTGTCACCAGATATACTTTATTGTTCATTGTTTCACGCATCATTTCACTCATTTTCATAACCTCCAGATTATATACAAAACTTCTTGTTTCAATGATGCCAGTATACAACGGAATTATTCATGAAATGTTGACGCTTTGTTGCGGAAATATTAAAAAGCCGACTTCTCAAAAGAAATCGGCTCATTTTCTCCCTTTTACCTTTTGGACTGATTTGGGATATAAAGAACTTCCCTCCGTCAAAATAACGGAGGGAAGTATATTAACAGAACACAACCGTTCGATAAATTGGAATTTATCTGTCGGCATCTATCAATATTGCTCTGCACGGCGAACCATCCACGCCCGATAAATTCAGTGGTGCGGCATTTAATAAATAAACACCTTCCGACACCTCTAATAAACGAATTCCTTCAAGCAAGATAACATTGGCACCCAAGAGTGCAAGATGGACTGCCATTGGGGTACTTTGTGGACCGATTGTCTGGGATTCATTTCCCAGAAGTAAAATATTTGAAGAGGCAAATACCTTCGCAGCCTCTAATGACACTTCAACATCTCCTTTAATTAGAATTCTCTTTGCCGCTTCTGGGTTCTGTTTTTTTGCTTTTTCAAGTATCTGGGAAGCATTATCACCCGTGACAATCCCATGATGCTCTGCCACATAAGCCATTCCCACAAATGCCTCTAAACATATCTCATCAACCGTTTTTCCATCTTTAATAAAATGAAATGGTACATCTATATGTGTGCCGTTATGTGCACACATGCTAAAAGCAGTTAAATTATATACTTCACCTTCTTGCATTGATTTCAGTGCTGTTTTCTCTGGTACAGGGTCACCAGGATATACTTCGCAACTGAAAACCTCTTGAGAAATATCATAGATTTTCATTGAATCTTCTCCTCGTCAAATTCTAATTTATCGTTCAGTTCACTTTATCATATTTTTCTGTTTGCATCAATGCTTGGTGAAATTGCCGGAGTTGAAAAGCGTCATTCCAAAAGTAAAAAGGGAAAATATATATCTCGTGCTTGTTTTTTGATTTAGATATATAATATATTTCAAGATAAATAAAGATCAAAAAATAAAAATAGAGGTAAGGGTTAGTTATATGGAAAATAAGATCAAAGAAATTTTTAATAAAATATTAAGTAACGAAAATTTATTGGAAATATCACTAAAAATAGATAATATTAACGATTTAGCAGATTTTTTTATTTCTCAGGGCATGGAAAAAAGTTCAAAAGAATATTTAATTAAATATTTTACAGATATATACGAAGATAAAGTTAATATTTTGGAGATTGTTCCAGAAGATTTGTTATTAGAAATTTCTGGCGGTGCAAATAAAAGAATTGTTAGTTCTGTCTCTATGATTTTGAGTTCTTTAATAAGTTTAAATTGTGTATCTCCTAACGTTTTTGCTGAAAAAAATACAAAAGACTCTCAAAATCGTGTTACAAAACATGCTGATAAAATTTTTGGAGCCGTTGGGGCTGTTGTAGTTCCTCTGCTAATATACAAACTCTTCAGTAATATAAATTCCACAAATATAAATTATAAACTTGTTACTGAAGAATATTTACAAGATCCGAAGACGCCTGTCTCGGCTGAAATGTGGTTTACTAACTTAGGTGGTACTCAAACAGATATTGAGAGTTATCAACAACTTAGACAAAGTTATAACTCGTCTAACTGGCTCAAAGAAAAGAAACAAATCGAACTAGATGTTCCACGAAGGTCTGAGTGGATTAGACCTTTTGAAGTTTTGACCGACAAAACTTTAATTAGAATTTTAAGTATTTATCATGCACAATCTGGTAATATTGGTTATGCTCAAGGTTATGACAGGACGCTTTATATGATTTGCTATAAATTTTTAAGTAATAATATTACTTATACGCCTGAAACAGAGGCCAAAATTTATTACATATATAGCCGAATTATAGAGATCATGCGGGATTTTGAAGACTCGTCGCAGTGGTCATCAAAATTTGATTTATATGCTAATAAATTCGAACAACAGGCAGATGTAAATACTCGACACAAGTTAAAAAAATTGTATGAGAAGTACGGAGATGGTAGCGAGGCTGACGGAAAAAACGCGATAACTCCGAAGATCATACTAGCGCTTGGTATGTATTATTTGGATATTAAAGAAGCTATAAATATGTGG
>JAZUOL010000022.1:0-26552 GCA_045604605.1 Acutalibacteraceae bacterium
AAGGCAATTCAGTTCTTTTCCAGAATGTCCGTTCTTCACGTTCCAATGACGAGCATCTTGATACCTTGTTTATGGCAAGAGTTCCTGCATTCGGCTATGCAACCTACTGGCTTGAAACAGATGATATAAAAGCTGATAAAGAGCTTTCAGGCGAACAAGATTTCTTTATGGAAAATGAGTTCATTTCAGTTGAACTCGACTCTCAGACAGGTTACATCAAGAGCCTCGTTAATAAAGAAACCGATACAGAATATGCAAGTGATAATTTCCTCGCTATTCCCACAGTTATCAATGACGATAAAACTGATACTTGGGCACATAATGTTTTTAAATTCCACGATGTTAAAGGTCTTATGGAATTAGTAAGCATCGAAAGAGTTGAAAAGGGTGCTCTTCGTTCAGTAATCCGCACAGTTCATAAATTTAACGAATCCTATCTTACTCAGGAATTTATCCTTGCTAAAGGTCAGAAAACCTTAAAGGTTGACTGCAAGGCAATGTGGCAGGAGAAATTCACTCTCCTTAAATTTGCTTTCCCCATTGGCGGTAATGAAGAGGTTTCAACCTATGAAATCCCCAACAGCTTCATTAAACGTCCTTGCGACGGCGATGAAGAGGTTGCTCTCAACTGGGCAGATGTTACAGTTACCAAGAACGACAAGCGCTTCGGTCTTTCTGTAATGAGCGATTCAAAATACAGCTATGACTGTCCCGGTGCAGAATTACGCCTCACAGCTTTAAGAAATGTCATTTTCGCTGACCACTATTCATACAGACCCGATGCAAACTTCAATTTCACTGACGAAGGCTTAAATCGTTTCTCATACGGAATTTATCTTCATGAAGGTGAAGCAGAAAACAGCGATGTCGTTAAGGAAGCTCATCTTTTCAACAACAATGTTGTTGCAGTTCCTGAAAGCTATCATAAAGGCGAACTTGCACAGAAGGATTCATTCCTTTATGTAAATGCAGATAATGTTCTTATTACTGCTCTTAAACGCTGTGAAGATGGTAGTGGTGACCTTATTATAAGACTTTATGAAACAAAAGGCGTTGACTCCACTCGTTGCTACATTATGTCAAAGCTCTTCGATAACGGATTCTGGTTTGATATCGGCAAGCACGAAACCAAAACCTTCCGCGTTGACAGAGAACTTAATGTTAAAGAAACAGACTTCCTTGAAGGAATTGTTGAATAATCTTTTGTTGAAAATAATTTGAAAGAAGGAAAAATATGGATGCTTTAATGGATTTCGGCTCAAAAATTATGAGTATTTTTGAAGCTGTAATGGGAATGGATTTCACATCCGAAATTGTTCCTATGCTTATTATGTGGGCTATTGGTGGACTTCTTATTTATCTTGCAATTGCAAAGGATATGGAACCAACACTCCTTTTACCCATGGGCTTTGGTACAATTCTCGTTAACCTTCCCCTCGCTCTTACAGAAGGCGTTATTTCAGAGCATGGCGCAATTGAAGTTCTTTACAACGCAGGTGTTGCAAACGAGCTCTTCCCCTTGCTCCTGTTTATTGGTATCGGTGCTATGATTGACTTCGGCCCTCTCCTTTCCAACCCGAAGCTTATGATTTTCGGTGCAGCGGCACAGTCCGGTATCTTCCTGACACTTATATTGGCATCATTGTTCTTCCCCATCAACGAAGCTGCCTCAATCGCTATTATCGGTGCGGCAGATGGTCCCACATCTATTTTCGTTGCTTCCGAACTTGGTTCAAAATACATCGGTGCTATTATTGTTGCGGCATACTCCTATATGGCTCTTGTGCCCATCGTTCAACCCCCTGTTATCAAGCTTCTTACAACTAAAAAAGAACGCAGAATCCGTATGAAATACGAGGGTAAATCTGTTTCTAAAACAACAAGAATTCTCTTCCCCATTGTTGTTTCCATAATTGCAGGTGTTGTTTCTCCCCAGTCTGCAGTTCTTATCGGGTTCCTTATGTTCGGTAACCTTATCAGAGAATGCGGTGTGCTTGACTCCCTTTCAGAAACTGCTCAGAAGGTTCTCGCAAACCTTATTACAATTCTCCTTGGTATCACAGTTGCAAGAAATATGAATGCAGATGCTTTCCTCACATGGGAAACAGCTCTTATTCTCGGTCTTGGTCTTGTAGCATTCATCTTCGACACCGCAGGTGGCGTTATCTTTGCAAAAATCTTAAACATCTTCCTTCCCGAAGGAAAGAAATTCAATCCCATGATTGGTGCAGCAGGTATTTCTGCATTCCCAATGAGCTCCCGTGTTGTTCACAAGCTGGGTCTTGAGGAAGATAATCAGAACTTCCTTCTTATGCACGCAACAGGTGTTAACGTTTCAGGTCAGGTTGCCTCCGTTATCGCCGGTGGTATGATTCTTAATTTCTTCGGTAATTAATGGGAGGTATTCAGATGTTAAATATTCTTTTACAGGCAACTGCTCAGGCAGGCACAGTTGAAGGTCTCCGTTTTACAACAGAAAACCTTGGGGAAGCTCTTCTTTGCTCCGGTGCAGGTATGGTTGGTATCTTCGTTGTTGTTGGTATCATTATCGGTAGCGTTTCCGTACTCAACAAGGTTGGTTCATCTAAAAAATAAATAACCAAGTAATTTAAAAGCAGAGGTGGGTTTTGACTCGCCTCTGCTTTTGCTATCCGATAACCGCTATTTGCTAATTGCTAATATATTTTTTGCACATAAATACAATTAAATTTTCATTAAACTTGTTACTTGTTTTTGAATTGGCAAAGTATTACAATATAATATAACTTAGTATGGGGTATTGGAGAGTGATGCACTTGACAAAAGAAAAAGTGAATAAAAATCCCCTATGGCAAACGACCAATAAGGAAAGGAAAAGCTATTACATATACTTTACCGGTCAGAATATGATTTACACCCTTGTTACAACTATTCTGACGACAGCTCTTCTTTTCCAAGGTATTGATGTTGCCAAGGCTGCAGGTATAACCCTGCTGATAAAAATATGGGATGCAGTCAACGATGCAATTTTCGGTTGCATATTTGACAAGGTTCGTTTTAAAAGCGGCAAAAAGTTTATTCCCTGGTTGAAAATCTCTTTAATTGCCATCCCTGTTTCAACTGTATTGCTTTTCTCAATGCCTAAGGACGGTAGCGAGGCATTCAAGCTTGCATGGTATGCAATAACTTATATACTTTGGGATACAGCCTATACCCTTTGCGATGTTCTTATTTACGGTATGGTTACCGCTATGACCGAGCGACTTGACGAAAGAACATCTCTTCAGTCTTATAAGAGCATCTGGGGCGGTGCAGGTTCAGGGCTTTCAACCATACTCGCAACAGTTCTTGCAGGCGAAGGTGTTGGCTTCAGCTACAGTACTGTTTCAATCATCATCGCAGTTGTTGCTCTTATCACAATGGCTTTCATTTGCAAAAACGGTGTTGAGCGTTGCGGTGGCGAACAGGATGAAGCCTTTACCGTAAGAAAGATGTTTAAATACCTGTTCTCAAACAAAAACCTTCTGATTTATTATGGTGGTATTTTCTTCTATAGCGGGGCTAATATAGCGGGGCAAATGACTTTGATTGTTGCCTTCTATCTTTTCAAGAGCTCGCAGTTCAGTCTGGTGGTTATGGCTCTTTCTGCAGTACCCTCGCTTATCTTCTCCTTGCTTGTTCCCAAAATGGTGGAAAAGTTTGACAAGATGAAGATTTTTATGTTCTGCGGATTTGCAACAATTGCATTGAGCATAGTTATGTGGCTTCTGGGTTACAGCAACACCTGGCTTATAGTTGCACTTTATGTTATCCGTGCAATACCACAAAGCATTATGGGTGTTATGATGTTTATGTTCACGCCTGACTGCGCTGAATACGGAAAATTCAAATCAGGTATTGAAGCTAAAGGTATCACATTCTCCATTCAGACCTTTGTGACAAAGCTTACAGGAGCAATTTCTTCGGCTTTATATCTGTTCCTTTTAGATGTTATTGATTGGAAGGATGTTTCCGCCGCAGAAAACTTTGACCAGTTAAAGATTTTGGGTATTACCCAAACGCCCGAAACTCTTGATGGTTTATGGTTCCTGTTTATAATGGTTCCGGCAATCGGTGTTGCTTTAGGTTGCATTTGTTGGGCATTTTATAAGCTCCGTGATCACGATGTTCAGCTTATGACAGATGCTAACAACGGCAAAATAACAAGAGATGAAGCTCTTGAAAAAATTATAAATAAAAAAGAATTTATAAGATAAACAACATAAAGAAAGGTGATAAAAATGAAAATGACAAAAAAAGTTCTCGCTGTTATCTGTGTTGTTGCCTTGCTCGCTTGCACACTTTCAACCGTAGGCTATGCTGCAAAGGCTGACAGAGATTACACAATCACAAACCCCTATGCAGACGTTGATTGGTCCTGGGATCAGTACAAAACAGACCTTCACACTCATACAACTGCTTCCGACGGTAGAGATACCCTTAAGGATATGCTCGAAATCAACTACAAATATGGTTTTGATGTATATGCAGTTTCCGATCACGGTCTTACCAGCTATTCCTGGACAGAGCAGCAGGTAATCCCCGCTCTTAAGGTCTTCGTTGATATGAGAAATCCCGGTACTGAAATGGTTTCTCTTGATCCCAACGGCGGTCTTACCTTTGACGGCAATCGTTATGATGTTGTTACAAAAAATGGTGGCGACTATTACTATCAGACATTTGAAGACGGTACAAAAGGTCAGCAGATGCTCCGTGTACCCTTTGCTAATGAGCAAAACCCCTCTTCTCTTAACAACGCTCATGTTAACACCTGGTTCGTAGACTATGGTAACGGTCTCCTCGGTGGCACAAGTGACTATGAAACACCCATTAAAGCTGTTGACGAGCTTGGCGGTCTTTCTGTTATCAACCATCCCGGTGAATATACAAATGCACGTGATGAAGAGCGTACAGCAGATGCTTATGATTACAGTGACACAATGTACAAATATTACATTGATAAATTCACAAGCATTCTCAGAAAATACCCCACCTGTATGGGTATTGATATGAACAGTAAGGGTGACTCCAGAACTCGTTTTGACAGAAAGCTCTGGGATATTCTCCTTATGAACCTTGCTCCTGAGGGAAGAAACGTTCTTGGTATTGCAACAAGTGATGCTCACAGCGTTGATGCCGCATACACAGGCTATACCATGATGCTTATGCCCAAGAATACTGTTAAAAACCTTAAAACTGCTATGAGCGATGGCGCTTTCTTCGCTGCAAGTAAGAAATTAGGCAACAATGAAGAGCTTAAAGAAATAGCAAACTATCTCCTTGAAAATGGCGATAAAAAGGCTGTTTCCATTGCAAAAGATATTCTTAAAAGACAGAAAACTGATTACGATGCAAAATACGAAGCTCCTCTTGATGTTGAAGCTCCCTATATCAACTCTGTAAAAGTCAACGAAAAAGCAGATACAATTACTCTTAATGTTGACGATGCTCTTTGCATCCGTTGGATTGCAAACGGCAACACTATCGCTTACGGCAACTCAATCGACCTTGATGATTATGCCGCAAACATCGGCAGTTATGTAAGAGCTGAAATTTTCGGCGTTGGCGGTATTGTTTATACTCAGGCATTCCTTCTTGAATACGAAGATGCTCCTGTTGACACAACAGAAGACGAAGAGTTCAGAGATTTCTGGGAATTTGCAAGCTTCATCCCCGATAACCTTGTAAGATTCCTCGGCTCTCTTGATTTCTTCAAAATCCTCTGGGAAACACTTAACGGCTAAAAACTCAAGGGGCTGTAAAAACTTTCGTTTTTTTACAGCTCCTTTTTAGGGGATAGGAAAAAATGATGCTGAACGGACAAACCGAGCAAAAACAAGGCTTCAGACTTGTTTTTGTTTACCCGAAGGCGTACAAAGGTACGTCGAGTGGCGAGATTTGTTCGTAGCATAAAACTTAAAATTCTTAATAAAGTGCATTTTTTCATTGTTTAAGGGGTTATTACAGGTATCACTCCTGCAGTAACCCTTTCATTTATATTGTTTTATGCGGTCTGCGCTTTTTTTACATCCCCTTTTTTAATAATTTTTTGGGAGTGTTATTATGAGTAACGAAACAAAAAGAACTTATATCCCCTTTAATGAATGGAAAGAATCCTCAAAGCAAACAGAATACACCGAAAAAACACCCCTTCTTTCTTCTGACGGTACACTTCTTGCAAAGGGCTGGGCAAGGCATAATGTGTTTGATTATGAGCGCTCTTTCTCAAGGCCTAACAAAAGAAAAAAAGAATGGGATTTCTATCAGTTAGGCAACAAGGATTATTCTGTTCAGATCAGCTTTGCAAACATTTCTGTTGGCGGTTATGCTGCAGCAAAGCTTATTGACATTAAAAACGGCAAGGTACTTGCAGATGCTTTTGCCCTTTTCCTTGGTGGCGATAATAAATATATTCTTCCCGCAAGAGGCGATGCACCCAACCGCTTTAAAACTAAGGTGGGCAAAGCAGAGCTGGATTTTGATACAAAAGAGAATTCAAGAACTCTTTATTTCAAAATGCCCGTAAAAGGAAAAATGGTTGAATGCCATTTCCAGATGGATATTATGCCCGGTCTTGAAAACATCACAACCGTTCTCCCCTTCCCCGATGCACCAACTAAATATTTTATGACCACAAAACAGAACTGTATGCCCTGCAGTGGTACTTTTAAATATGGTGACGAGGTTTGGGAATTCTCAAAAGAAAACACCTTCTGCGCTCTTGACTGGGGAAGAGTTAACACTCCTCATAAAATGGTCTGGTATTGGGGTAACGGCTCAACCTATTTAACAGATGCTGAAGGCAAAAAGCACATCTTCGGTTTTGAAATCACCTGGGCAATCGGTGACGAAAGTAATGCAACAGAAACCTGCCTTTTCTACGATGGCAAGGCACATAAATTCGGTGCTGTTGACGTTGAAACCTTCCCCAAGCCCGATAAATATATGAATGACTGGAAATTCATTTCCGAGGACGGCAGATTTAATCTTACAATGAAGCCCTTCTTCGACCAGCATTCCGATATGAATGTGGGCGTTGCAAGAATGCACACCCACCAGGTACATGGTCTCTGGAGTGGAGATGTTACATTGGATGACGGCACAAAGCTTGAAATCAACGACATGTACGCTTTCTGCGAATATGTAGAAAACAAGTGGTAAACAAAAATCCAATCAGGGGACAATCATAGAGCCGTCCCTTGATTGACCTTTTTTAAGGACGGAACTTGCATGAAAAAAATAAAGATATTTGTTTTGTTGTTAAGTGCTTTTTTAGTTGTATGTATTGCCTGTAGTGTCGTTATATATCAGAGGCATCAACAAGAAGTAGAGCAATTAAATTCTTGCTATAAATATATAACAGAAACTATTGAATATGGATTTGATAAAAAACAGGCTTCGGATAAGAAACTGCTTTTTAAAGAAGTTTTAGAAAACGGTATTACTGAAAATGCATTTAGGAAAAGTGAATTTTACAACAGCAAAATATCATTCTCTGAAGCAAGCCTTTGGGTTTGTCCCGAAAACAGGAGTGATTTGAATGTTGCGCATTGCAGAGACTTAGTTCTTGCCATGTATCTAAGTAGTGTTTTAGCATCTGAACCTGAAAATCTCATTAATGAGTTTGAATGGTTGAAAGATGGTATATGGCAACTAGACCCAAAACCTGAATTTATGCATTTGATAGCAACAAAATACAATCCCACTAAAGAAGATATTGATGTTCTCGTTAATACTGTTATAGAGTTTTCTCAAACTCTTGAACATCCTTTGGATGAATATCACACAAGAGCTTTTGTATATACCTTTATAAATGATTATAATGAAAACCATAAAAGTAATAAATATGTCTTAAAAAACGAGGAAAATTTCATAAAAGAAAATATCGAGATATCTGAAAAAATTGATAAAGACGACTTCGCTACAATTTGGGTTGGGTATGGAAAAGTAATCCGAACAGTCGAACAAACTAATCATGAATAACAATCAGATGAACGGTTCGAAAACAGATGGTAAATAATTTAAAAATCAGGTGGTTGAAATTCAACCACCTGATAATTTTTATTCAGCTTTTGCTACTGCTTTTCTTTCAGCTTTTTTCTTTCTTGTTTTATATGTGTTAAGCTCCTGAACACATTCATCAGGTAAATCGCAGTCACCAACGGAAACTACCATTTTGTTGTAAAGCCCTTTGAAATTGGAACCACCTGTTGTAAGAATTTTATTTTTCTTTGCATATTTGATAAACTCTGCCTTTTCTTCGTCAGAAAGCTCGGGAGAGTAAATCTCAATACCGTCAAGACCTGCTTTAACAAGCTCGTCCACAAGATTTTTATTCTTACAACGCTGAGGATTAGCAAGGATTGCTATACCGCCTGCTTCGTGAATCTGTTTAAGCACCTCAAAAATATCTTCATATTCAGGAACATTATTAATATTGCCCTCAACATCTGAAGAGAAAAGCTTTTTATAAAGGTCACCGTAAATTCTGTCAGTATAGCCATTCTCCATAAGAGCCTGCATAATGTGAATTTTGAAAATATTTGTTGAGCCTGATGCGCATTTAACAACAAACTCAGGAGTTATGGGATAACGCTGAGCCGCTTTGAGCATCATAATATGAGAAGATTTTTTTCTAATAAGCGAACTGCGGCGGCAAAGACCCTCAAGTCTGTCAGGAAAATCAGGCTTATAGCAAAGCATATGTATTTCCTGACCCGTAGTCTTGTCCGTTCCCGAAAGCTCAACACCGGGAATAACGGTAACTCCGTGCCTTTCACCAATAACCTTACCTCTTACCGTACCCGCAAGGCAGTCGTGGTCGGTAATGGCAATTGTTGTAATACCCCGCTTTTTAGCAAGTAAAATTAAATCTTCAATACCGAGAGAGCCGTTAGACAATCGAGTATGGCAGTGCAAATCCGCTGACAAAAAAATCCATCCTTTCGTGCCTCTTGTAAACAAGAGTTACTTTCCACATTTACCTAAAATCCATTGATATATATATAATTCTGCGGCATTCAAAAAATTTATTATTGAAAAACAGCAAACATACCCCGAATATATCAATGATATTATTTTACACCAAAAAATTTAAAAATTCAAGTGGATTTTTCTTATCATTTTGTGAAAAAAGAAATATTTTTTACTAACATATGGTTTGATTTTTTTATATACCTATGTTATTATTTTTTCGGAAGAATTTTTCGGGAGAATAAATATGTCTCAAACAGTCTTTGTAGCTATCAGTGGCGGGGTTGATTCCGCTGCTGCGGCAATACTTTTAAAAGAACGCGGATTCAATGTCCGTGGAGTTACTTTGCGCCTTAAACCGAGGGACCTTGCAGACAAAGATGTTGAAGATGCAAAAGCCGTTGCAGACACTTTGAATATTCCCCTTGATGTTCTCGATATGAGAGAAGAATTCAAAAAAATAACTGACTATTTCTGTAATGAATATCTGGAAGGAAGAACTCCAAACCCTTGTGTTATGTGCAATCCTGAGGTTAAATTAGGAAAGCTTCTTGAATACACTCTCCGCCAGGGCGGTGACCTTTTAGCAACCGGTCACTATGCCAACATAATAAAAGACGAAAACGGTATTTATCATATAAAAAGAAACCCCTCAAGCAAGGACCAGAGCTATTTCCTTTGCGGTCTTAATCAACATATTCTTTCTCACGTAATTTTTCCCATAGCGGATTTATCCAAACCGGAAATACGTGAATTGGCGGCAAGTCACAGCATACCTGTTGCTGAAAAAAAAGACAGTCAAGAGGTTTGCTTTATACCGGATAACGATTATATTTCTTTCATTGAAAGAGAATTCAACCCCAAAGCAACACCCGGTGATTTTCTTTCTTCAAGCGGTGAAAAGCTTGGTACACATTCCGGAATTTATAAATACACCATCGGTCAGAGAAAAGGTCTTGGCGCTTTCGGAAAGCCTATGTATGTTCTTTCAATCAACGCCGAAAACAATACTGTAACCATAGGTGACAACCCTGAGCTTTTCAAAGAAAAAATATATATCCGTGATATTAAATTCACTTCGGGAAAAGCTCCTGCAGACAGCTTCGAATGTGAGGTAAAAATCCGTTGTGCCGCAAGGCCTGCAAAAGCGACAGTTTCTCTTTCAGGGGATATGGGCGAAATCATTTTCATGGAACCCCAAAGAGCCGCCGCACCCGGTCAAACGGCAGTTATATATATTGACGATATTCTTATTGGAGGCGGTACAATATGCAATCCTTAAAAATGCTTTATAAAATCGGTAAAGGTCCCTCAAGCTCTCATACAATGGGTCCCCAATATGCCGCAGAATATATAAACGAAAACTACCCTGATGCATCCTTTGTTAAAGTTATTCTTTACGGTTCACTTGCTCTTACAGGGGAGGGTCACGGCACAGATAAGGTTTTAAAAGACACTATCTCTGCACCTAATGAAATTGTAGTCAACACAGAAGAAAAAAACCTTCCTCATCCCAATACCCTTGATTTTAT
Source organism: Acutalibacteraceae bacterium (assembly GCA_045604605.1). Lineage (GTDB taxonomy): Bacteria > Bacillota > Clostridia > Oscillospirales > Acutalibacteraceae > DTU089. Next base: position 10,524 of record JAZUOL010000022.1, read on the forward strand.
TGTTTATGATAACGATAAAAAAGAAATCGCAAATGTTCGCGCTATGAGTATCGGTGGTGGCGAAATCAGAATTGAGGGTGTTCCTGCAGTTACTGCTCCCGAAATTTACCCTCAGAAGAACTTTGACGAAATCAAAGAATACTGCCTTATGCACCATCTTCGTTTAAGCGATTATGTTGCAAACTATGAAGGCGAAGCTATTTTTATGTTCCTAAAATCTGTTTGGGAGCAAATGAAAAAAACTGTAAGAGAAGGTCTTTCAATTGAAGGCATTTTACCCGGCGGTCTTGAGGTTGAAAGAAAAGCTAAATATCTCTACGCTCAGCGCCATATGGATGAAACTCCCGAAACCCGCGAGAACCGACTTGTTTGTGCTTATGCTTACGCGGCAAGCGAGCAAAATGCAGGTGGCGGAACAATTACAACTGCACCCACATGCGGTGCATCCGGTGTTCTCCCTGCTGTGCTTTTCTATATGCAGGAAAAGAAAGGCTTTACAGATTTTGAAATTGCAAAAGCACTTGCTGCAGCAGGTATTGTAGGAAATGTTGTTAAGCAAAATGCTTCTATAAGCGGTGCGGAAGCAGGCTGTCAGGCAGAAATCGGAACAGCTTGTTCAATGGCTGCGGCAGCTCTTGCAGAGCTTCATTTCATGGACCTTGACCAGATTGAATATGCCGCAGAAAATGCTATGGAGCATTATCTCGGTCTTACCTGCGACCCTGTTTGCGGACTTGTGCAAATCCCTTGCATAGAAAGAAATGCAGTTGCGGCAATGAGAGCAATTAATGCTCTTTCCCTTGCAAATTTCCTTACATCAACAAGAAAAGTTAAGTTTGATACAGTTGTTGAAACAATGTATCAGACCGGTAAGGACTTAAAGCACCACTACCGCGAAACAAGCGAAGGTGGTCTTGCAGTAAATTATCAGGCTTTGGACTGATAATTCTTTCTGAATATGATAGAAGTTTATTAAACAGAATTGAGGAGTTGAAAATATGTCTAAGAAAAACACCATTTCAACAGAAACAGTAAAACAGGAACACCCTAATAAAATCGGTATCCGTGAAGGTATCGGCTATATGTTGGGTGATGGGGGAAACCTTTTCCTGCTCACATATATTTCTTCTTATTTAAAGGTTTTCTATACCGATGTTTTAAAGCTTCCCACAAGCAAGGTTGCAAACCTCTTCCTTTTCACTCGTCTTTGGGATGCAATCAATGACCCTATGTGGGGCGCAATCGTAGCAAAAAAGAAGCCAACTAAAGACGGCAAATATCGCCCTTATCTCAAATGGTTGGCAATTCCTCTTGCACTTTCACAGATATTGTGCTTTATTGATGTTTCTTCTTATACATCAAATCCCTTGTTGCTTCTTGTTTTTGCATACGTTACATATATCGCTTTCGGTATGCTCTACACAGGTATGAACGTACCTTTCGGTTCATTGGCATCCGTTATTACCGATGACCCTGACGGACGAACTCTTCTCTCCACCTTCCGTACAATCGGTAGCGGTGTGGGCGGCGCAGCGCCTGCACTTCTGGCACCATTCCTTATTTACACAACTGTAACCGCAGCAGACGGTTCAACCTACAATGTTGCAGACGGTCCCGGTATGTTTAAATTTGCTCTTGTAATGGGTATACTGTCAATTATTTTCTATTACGCTTGTTTCGGTATGACAAAGGAGCGAGTTCCTTCAGAAGCAGAGCCGAAAGTAAATATGAAAGAAATTTACGGCGGTATGCTGAAAAGCAAGCCCTTCGTGGTTCTGGCTCTTACAGGTATTCTTATCAGTGGTCAGCTCCAGTTCGGTTCACTTAATCAGTACCTCTATAAAAACTATTTTTGCGACACCTCCCTTTCCGTTATCGGAACAATCGCACAGTATGCCCCCCTTGTTCTTATGCTCCCCTTCTCGGGAAAAATTGTTAAAAAATACGGTAAAAAAGAAATTTGCGGTGTTACATCATTTGTTGCAGCAGCGGCAGCAGTTGCAACATTCTTTATTAAACCCGCACCTGACCAAGCGTGGCTTTTCCTTGTAATGCAGTTTGTTATCGGCTTTGGTTATTCCTTTGTTTCTATCACAAACTGGGCAATTGTTGCAGATGTTATTGACTATCAGCTTTATAAAACAGGTATCAAAAATGAGAGCGCGGTTTATGCGGTTTACACCTTCTGCAGAAAGCTTGGGCAGACTGCCGCAGACTACGGCGGACTTGTGCTTCTCGGTAAGGTTGGTTATGAAGCAGAAACAATGGCAAACGCAGGCTTCGTTGACGGAATCAGCGAAGGTATTTTAACCGTTTGCACCCTTATTCCTGCAATAACCTATACCCTTGTATTTGTCCTTTACAAATTCTTCTACCCGCTTACAAAAGAAAAGCTTGAGCCTGTATATGAATATGTAAGACAGAATAATGAAAATTTAGGTGCTTAATTAAATCCCTATTGCAGTTTTTTGCAATAGGGATTTTTTAAAATTCTAAATTATCTTTATCCATTAACCACACAAGATTTCTTGTTCCTGCGGTGGCATCTTTTTGCGGTTTTTCTTGTTGTTTTTTTGCGTTTTCCGCATTAACTATTCTGACACCGTTGATTTTTGCAATCCGACGTTGTTTTTTCTGCCTTTCTTTTTCCATAATAAAACCTCCATTTTCAAATATATTATTTGAAAATGTTAACCATTTATACTTGTTTTAAGAAAATAACTCTGTTATACTGTATTATGTATATTTATGTAATAAATTTAAAATAAAATTTCGGAAGTGGAATATGAAAATCAGAAAATTTTTATCTGTTATATTGTCAATTTGTTGCATTACGTCCACTATTGCTTTTTCAAGCTGTTCTCTCGCTGATAAGGGCACTGCAATGGAAATCAACGGTGTGGAAATAAGCGACGATGTTTTCACCTATTTTCTTGACCTTGCAGTAGTTGATTTAGGTGTGGACACACCCTTTAAATCCTTAAAAGAAAAAGCAACAACCTATGCTGAAACTTATTTTAAAACAAATTCCCTTGCCCACTCACAAGGCTTAACCCTTTCAACTGCAAAAAAAGCAGAAGTTTCTGAAAAAGTTAATGCTTATTGGGCTATCTACGGTGAATATTACTCAAAAATCGGTGTAACTAAGGAAACCCTGACAAAAATATTTACTGCTGACAGTTTCAGGGAAGCTTTGCTCGTTCATTACTACGACACAGGCGGAGAGGAAGAAATCCCCCTTACACGACTTTATGCACAATTCAAAACCAACTACATTGTTTTCCAGTCCATTACCGGCTACTTTACTCAAACAGATATTAACGGTCAGACAATAAAGATTAATGAGACCGAAAGCGAAGCCCTTGTTCTTAAATTTCAGAATATGGCTGCTATGGTAAATGCAGGTGAGCAGTCTATGGAGGAAGCGGCAGATTTCCTTGCTGAATCAGGTTACCAAAGCTCTGTTCAGACTGTTGTTCTCCATAAGGACGACACAAGCTACCCTGCAGGCTTCTTTGAAAAGGTAAAAAATACCGAAGCGCGCCTTGCAACAGTTATCGGTACAGACGAATATATTTTCCTGGTACTGCGCGGTGATGCGGACACAAACAGCACCTATTTCAATGAAAAAAGAACAGAAATGATTGAAATAATAGTAGGCGACGAAATTGACCGAAAAATCGAAAAATCTTTAAAAGTTGAAACAAAAATTGACAATTCCCTTGCCAACAGCTACTTCTCACTTATTGCAAAAGAAAAGGGGGATAAAAAATGAATCCCGTAATTGAAAATATAATGTCACGTCAGACAATCCGTGAATATACAGAGCAACAAGTTCCCGAGGAGCTGTTGCAGGTGGTTCTTGATGCGGCAATCCGTGCTCCAAGCGGAAGAAACTCTCAGCCTTGCCATTTAAGAGTTCTGACAAACCGCGAAAGACTTGAAGAAATGAACAAGGATTTTAAGGATATTGTCGGTTGGGATACTCCCGCTTATACCGGTTGGAATCTTCGCCCCGTTTATCACAATGCGCCTGTTTTTATTTTCATTGTTGCACCGTCAAAGGATGGTATGTCAGGCGGGCTTATGGCAGAAAACATTGCACTCGCTGCTCATTCTTTAGGTCTTGGTTCCTGTATGATAGCCTCTCTTGGCGCACTTTTCGATGACGAAGAGGGCGCAAAGAAGTGGAAAAAGATTATTGATATTCCTCAGGATTGGCATTTCATTTTAGGTATGTCTTTAGGCTATCCCAACGAAAAACCGCCCTTCAAGGAAAGAGAAGACGGACACATTAAATTTATTAAGTAAGGATTTTTTATGAAATATTTTGCAGGTAATTATGATGTCGCGGTTATCGGTGCAGGCCACGCAGGTATCGAAGCCGCACTTGCTTCCGCGAGACTCGGTGCTAATACAGTTATTTTCACAGTAAATCTTGACTGGATCGGCAATATGGCTTGTAACCCATCTATCGGTGGAACATCAAAAGGGCACCTTGTCCGCGAAATTGATGCTCTTGGCGGTGAAATGGGCAAAGCAGCGGATAAAACATTAATTCAGAGCCGTATTCTCAACCTGGGAAAAGGTCCTGCTGTTCACTCCTTAAGAGCGCAGATTGACCGCCGAGACTATACGGAATATATGAAGCATTGCCTTGAAAACCAAGAAAACCTTGATTTGAAACAGGGTGAAATTGTTTCACTTTCAAAAAATGAAGATGGTCTCTGGACCTTCTCAACCAAGCTTGAAGCAGAATACACCGCAAAATGTGTTATTATCGCAACAGGTACATTCCTTAAAGGTATGGTTTATGTGGGCGATGTTTCCTATGAAAGCGGTCCCGACGGTATGTTTCCATCAAACGAGCTTTCCGAATCTCTTTTGAAATTGGATTTACCTTTAAGGCGTTTTAAAACAGGTACACCTCCGAGAGTTAACAGAAATAGTGTTAATTTTGAAGGTCTTGAAGAGCAGATTGGCGATGAAGAAATAACTCCCTTTTCATTTGAAACTCCTGAGGGAGCTTTGGAAAACAAGGCAATCTGCCATATTACATACACAAATGCAGATACTAAGCAGGTTATTCTTGATAACCTACATCGCTCCCCTCTTTATTCAAATAAAATTGAGGGTGTAGGACCCAGATATTGTCCAAGCATTGAAGATAAAATTGTCCGATTTGCAGAAAAAGGCAGACATCAGGTATTTATTGAGCCCTGCGGACTTCGTACAGAAGAGCTTTATCTTCAAGGTCTTTCATCTTCACTTCCTGAAGATGTTCAGTTAAAAATTCTTAAGAGCATAAAAGGTCTTGAAAATGTTAAGGTAATGCGCACTGCTTACGCTATTGAATACGATTGTGTCGACCCTCTGGCACTTAAATCAACCCTTGAATTCACAAATCTTCCCGGGCTTTATGGTGCAGGTCAGTTTAACGGCTCATCAGGCTATGAGGAAGCCGCTGCCCAGGGTCTTGTGGCAGGTATTAATGCTGCAAGAAAAGTTCAGGGCAAAGAGCCCTTTACCCTTGACAGAAGCACCTCATATATCGGCACTCTTATTGATGACCTTGTTACAAAGGGCTGTCGTGACCCGTACAGAATGATGACCTCAAGAAGCGAATACCGTCTTATTCTCCGAGAGGATAATGCAGATTTAAGACTTACTGAAATGGGTTATGAAATCGGTCTTATCAGTCAGGAAAGGTATGACAAGCTTCAGGAAAAGAAACGCCTTATTGAAGAAGAAACGGAAAGAGTTTCAAAAATAACAATCCCTCCGTCCGAGGAGCTTTCAAAGGTTCTCAGCGAGGCAGGAACTGCTCCCACAGTTACAGGATGCAGACTTTCAGAGCTTATTAAAAGACCTCAGCTTTCATATAAACTGCTTACACCTTTTGACAAAAGGCGTCCTGACCTTCCTCGAGAGGTTTTTGAGCAGGTTGAAATTAACCTTAAATATGCAGGTTACATAAAACGCCAATTAGCTCAGGTTGAAGAGCAAAAAAGGCTTGAGGTCAAGAAGATTCCGGAAAGCATTGACTATGACGATGTTTCTAATCTTCGCCTTGAAGCAAGAGAGAAATTAAAGAAAATCAAACCTGAAACCATCGGTCAGGCATCCCGCATAAGCGGTGTTTCCCCTGCTGATATTGCAGTACTTTTAATATACTTAAAAAAGTGAGGAGTTTTTCTATGATACCCAGAAATGAACATCCAAATCCGAATTTTAAAAGAAATGATTATATAATCCTTAATGGAGAATGGGATTTTGAATTTGATTTCGGCGATAGTGGCAAGGAAAGAAAAATGTTTGCTGTTGATGCTGAATTTTCAAAGAAAATCAATGTTCCTTTCTGCCCTGAAAGTGAGCTTTCAGGTGTTGGTTATAAAGATTTTATGGCTGCAGTATGGTATAAAAGAATTGTTGAAATCACAGAAGAGCAATTAAAAGGCAAAGCATTTATCGTATTCGGTGCAGTTGATTTCCACGCAAGTGTTTATGTAAATGGTGAATTTGCAGGCGAGCATTTCGGTGGCTACACCTCTTTCAGAATTGATGCAACAAAGTTCTTGAAGGTTGGCGAAAACACAATTACAGTCTGCGCTCAGGATGATACACGTTCACATCTTCAGGCGCGTGGCAAACAGAGTGAGCTTGTTTATTCTCACGACTGTGACTACACAAGAACAACAGGTATCTGGCAGACAGTTTATATGGAATTCTGCCCCGAAAACTATATTAAATCCGTAAAATACTACCCCAATATTACAGACGGTACACTCACAATTCACGCAGAGCTTGTTGGCAACGGTACATTCTCTGCAAAGGCCCTCTGGGAAGGCAAAGAGGTTGGCTCTGCTTCAACCGAAGCTCTCGGTCAGACTGTAACCCTCACACTTAACCTTTCCGAAAAACACCTTTGGGAAGTTGGCAAGGGCGGACTCTATTCCCTTAACCTTTCCTTTGGCGGTGACGAGGTTTCAAGCTACTTTGGTCTACGTGAGGTTAAGCTTACAGATAACGCTATAAATATTAACGGCAAACCCGTTTTCCAAAGACTTGTTCTTGATCAGGGCTTCTACCCTGACGGAATTTATACCGCACCCTCCGCAGAGGCACTTAAAAACGATATTCTTCTTTCAATGGAGGTTGGCTTCAATGGCGCAAGACTTCATCAAAAAATCTTTGAGCCCCTCTTCCTGCACTACTGTGACGAATTAGGCTACATTGTATGGGGTGAACACGGCAACTGGGGTGCGGACCACACAAACTTTGAATCCTTAAGATATTTCCTTCTTGAAATTGAAGAAGAGATTGAAAGAGATTTCAACCACCCTGCTCTTATCGGTTGGTGTCCTTATAACGAAACCTGGGATGTTAACGGCAGAAAACAGGACGATGATGTTTTAAGAATAGTTTACAGAACTGTTAAAAATCTTGATAAAACCCGTCCTTGCATTGATACAAGCGGTAATTTCCATGTTGAAACAGATATTTTTGATGTTCACGATTATGACCAGGACTGCGAGCTTTTCAAAGGTCACTATGAAGACCTTACAAATAAGAATATTCTTTTCGACCACCAGAGCCATCGCCAGACCTGGAAGGGCGAACCCGTATTTATGAGTGAATACGGTGGAATCCGAGTTGAACTCAAAGAATTCGAGGAAAATGACCGCGAAAAAGCCTGGGGCTACGGCAATGCCGCAACAAGTCTTGAGGAATTCTATGCCCGCTATGACGGACTTACAACCGCTTTGATTGACTGTCCTAAAATGATTGGCTTCTGCTATACTCAGCTTACAGATGTTGAGCAGGAATTAAACGGCATTTTCAGATACGACAGAACAAAGAAGTTTGATTCTGAAATTCTTTATAAAATCAACACAAAGAAAGCTGCTATTGAAGAATAAATAAGCTTCAAATATAATCAGAACACCCACAATACTATAACAGTATGTCAGGAGGATTTTTTATGCCAGCCGCTCTAGTAAAATTTTTAAGTATTCTCATACCATTGATTCTTAGCTTTTTGGGAACCATTGGTGGTATTATTTCCGGTAACGACAACCAGTTCACCTTCAGCGTAGATGCTTCTAAAACAGGAGCAACCCTTTCAAATCCTGTAAGTAATGTTAACATCTGGTCTATAGAAGGTAACCCTTTTGTAAACGCAACTAAAAACGAAGAAAATAACATCTTTGATTTCGTGAAGTATGTTCAGTTTATGCAATGCTCAGGCGGTACTGAAACCCGTGATTTGTTCAAAGATCCTCTGGACAGAACTGTTCTTGATGACTATGATTTCACAACTCTCATTGAAAATTGCAAGGGTGTTGTGGAGTTAGGCGGAAAACCACTGCTCAAATTAGGTAGCGTTCCTCTTAAATATTCCAAAAAGGCTTCTACTGATGTGGGCTTTAATATGAACCGCTACCCACCTGATGACTATGATGTTTATTATGATTACATAAAAGCAATTGCAAAGGCTCTTGTTAAGGAGTTCGGCAAAAAAGAGGTTCTTACCTGGCGATTCGGTGTTATGACTGAATATGAAAACTACGACTGGTTTGTGGGCTCTGACAGCGAGGACGAAGAAATTCTTGCAAAAGAAAGTGCCGAGGCTTATTGCAAGCTTTATGACTATACCGCACAGGCTCTTGTTGATGTTTTAGGCGAGGATGTTTTTGTTGGTGCCCATTCAATGACAGTAACCGAAGGCATCTGGGACGAAGCGATATTTATTGAGCATTGTGCCAAGGGTAAGAACTATAAAACAGGTAAAACAGGCTCACCCATTAAATATCTTTCCGCTTCTTTCTATGACTCAACTCCCGGTGAATATACTGATGGCTACACACTCCCCGAAACAATTGACTATATAAGAAATGTTGCTGAAAGCAACGGATTAACAGACCTTATTTATGGTATTGATGAGGGCAGAATTCTCTGCGGTGTAACCAGTGGTGCTAATAATAATGAACTTTTAAGCAGAACTTGCGGTTACACATATCAGGCTGCCTATGATGCCCGCATTATTGCACAGATGTTCAATAACGACATTGCTTATTTTTCAGCTTGGTCATACCTTTCAAATGGTCTTTTAGAGGGTAACCCCACTGTTAGCTATCACGTTGCGAAAAATGCCGGTAAAATGGCAGGTGCAAAGCTTGTACACACCGAAAACACCGAAAAGGGTATAATCATCGGTGGCGAAATTGATGCAGTTTCTGCTTTCAACAAGGATACAAATACTCTTCACATTATGGCTTATAACTTTAAAAATGATTTGGAGTATAAGCACGATGTAAACCTTACATTTGATATAAACGCACCTCAATTTGACGGCAAAAAAGTAAAAATCACTACCTATACAATAGATGATGATTGCAACTATTTTGATGAATGGGTTGAAGACCGAAAGACTTATAATATCGGTGACGATTGCTTTAGCTGGTCACCTGATGACCCTCAGATAGATAGTCCTGTTACTCTTGAAAACCAAGAAGCGAGAGATATTTATTTCAACGAGCTTTACTCAAAATATACCGAATGCTCCAAGCTTACTCCATCAGAAGAAACTGTAACAGTTGAAAACGGAAAGCTCTCTCTCAGCACAAACCTTGACCCACATGCTGTTGTGTTCTATGAAATAACAGAAGCATAAAAAACAATCAACCCCCGAGGGTATTCCTTGGGGGTGTTCTTCGCCCAAAAACAAGCGCCCTTAACCACTATGTTTCTGTTTGTTAATAAGTTTGTTGTTGGGATGAAGAAAGTGTTTTTTCGACCCGAAGGTGTATATAGATACTCCGAGGGGAGAAAAACAATTAACCCCTGAGAAAAACTTCTCAGGGGTGTTCTTCGCCCAAAAACAAGCTTATTTACCTGCTTTTTTGGAATATTTTAATTTATATATGATTCTCATAAGGTTTGAATCAAGTGCGCTTAAGGGCTTAACATCTGCATAAAGCTCTGCGCCAACCGCAGTTTTTGCAGCTTTTTCCATAACCAATTCAACTGCTTCCGCATCAAACTGATTTCCTGCTACGCAAACTGCACCGTTATCTTTAACAAGAACTGCATTTTTATTACCAAGAGCTCTTGCAACCTTTTTGCTTGTTTTGAGAGTGTTTCCCGGGTTAAAGGTTGCGCATTTAACAACAGGACCGCAAAGCTGAGCAAAGTCATCAAGAAGGGGTCTCATAGTTTTTCCCTTTCTTGACATTGCAACAACAAAATCGTTCTTTGTATGGCGGATGAATTTAACATCCTCTCTCTTTTTGTAAATTGCCCAGTGCATATCTGCGCTGTCGGGAATTTCTCCGCCACCAACCCAAGCACCGCTCTTTGTATCAATAATCGCAGATTCTTTACCTTCCTCACCAACGAAGAAGCAATTACCTTTTCTTTCACTGTCGCAAGGAGCGAATTCCTTTGCAGGTTTATATTTATTGCCTGATTTGAAAACATCAGTAACATAATCAACAACACCGCTGAAGGTATCAACTGCTTTGCCTGAAACCTCTGCACAACGAGCAGCAATAAATCTCTCGCAAACTCTTTCAAGGGCATTTGCAACTGCGAAAGCATCTTCATAGCTTTCACCAAGGCAAACTGCTCCGTGATGCTTCATAATAGCAGCTTTTGATGTTGAACGCTCCAAAGCACCGATAACGCCCTGACGAAGCTTGGGCTGACCGGGAAGACCATAGGATGCGCAAGGTACATCTGTGCCGAGAATTTCTGCATCTTCACCATCAATATTGTTAATATCAAGACCGAGAGTGCTTACAACGGAAGCATTCTTCTGATGGGTATGAATAACAAAATTGATGTTGGGGCGAAGCTCATAGCAGGATGCGTGAATACCTTTTTCGGAAGAGGGTTTAACATCACCCTCATAAGAAAGGTCTGCAATATTAACGAGAACAATATCATCGGGAGTAAGAACATCGTAAGCCATACCACTGGGAGTGATAACAAACTGCTTTTCGTTAACTCTGCAGCTGATGTTACCCCAGGTTCTTACAATAAGACCTGCTTCCAAAAGCTCGTGACCTGCTTTAATGACTAATTCTTTTGCTTCTAAAATATCCATAAATATCTCCTTTCAAAGATATTTGTTTAGAAAAACCACGGAGTTTTCCGTGGTTTTTCTTTTTTAATGTAATTATTCTTTAACTGCAACGTTTGCAAATACTCTGTCGAATCTTGCGATTGCTTCGTCGATAAGCTCAGGTGTGTACTGAGCGTTAGTGTAAAGACGGCTACCTGCAAGAGTAACAAGACCTTCTGCCATGTATGCTGCGCCCATATGCTGCATTTCTTTCTTTCTTTCGCTTGTTGCGGAAAGAACTCCGGGAATTTCCCAAGGTTTGGACCAGTTGATTGAGTAGTGCATTGTACCTACTGTGTCAATGTGGCAAACTGAACCCTGGTTGAATGCAACGAAGGGAAGGTTGTATTTCTTAATGAGCTCCTGAAGACCCTTTGTAAGTCTGTCACCCATTTCGCCTGCTTTCTGGCAAGCATTCTGTTTGTCAATTTCTTCAAGTGTGTAGTAACCTGCAACACAAGAAAGAGGAGTAGCAGCCATTGTACCGCCCATAAATGCCTTCTTAACCTTTTCGCCACTTGCGTCAAGACCTGCACCGAGGTATTTCATATATTCTCTCTTACCACCGATACCACCTGCACCGGGATAACCACCTGCGATAACTTTACCGAAAATAGTAAGGTCAGGAGAAACACCAAAGTAACCCTGCGCACCTGCCATACCGATACGGAAGCCTGTAACAACCTCATCAAAGATAAGGAGTGCGCCATATTTACGGCAAAGTCTTTCAACGCCCTTGTTGAAGTCTTTATCAAGAGGTCTTGTACCGCTTTCAGGACCGATGGGCTCCATAAATACAGCAGCTGTACCGCCACGGAACTGGTTAAGACGAAGAACTCTTTCAAGAGAATCAAGGTCATTGGGGAAGAATTCCTGAGTATGTTTGAAAAGGTAGAGCGGAACGCCGTGTGCCTGAGTGAATTTTGAACCGGGAACACGGATACTGTATCCAAGCTGGTCAGACCAACCGTGATAAGCACCACCCATTTTTACGATGTTTTTATTTTTTGTTGCAAGTCTTGCAACACGAACAGCTGCCATACAAGCTTCTGTACCTGAACCGAGCATACGGAACATATCGCAGGTTTCAACGCTATCGCAAATTTTCTTTGCAAGCTTGTATTCAAATTCGTGGAAAAGACCTGTTGAAGGACCGCAAGTATTGAGAAGGTCAATAACCTGATCTCTTACAACCTTGGGGTTGGAACCGAGAACTGTAGGTCCACCTGCCTGAAGGAAGTCAAAATACTCGTTGCCGTCAATGTCATAGAGCATCATTCCATCTGCCTTTGTGAAAACAAGGGGGAAGGGATAGTTAAAAGCAAGGTTATGCTGAACGCCGCCGGGAATAACCTGCTTTGCTTCTTCAATCATTTCTTTACTCTTAGCGCACTTTTTGTTGAAATATTCTTCTTCGTAATTTTTAAGTACGTCGGGTTTGATTGTGTAGATTGGTTTTTTGATGAGTTCGTCAAGCTGTTTTGTTACCGCTGCAGCGTCATGATACTCATTAATAGCGAATCTTGTGTCCATAAAGACACCTCCTAAAATAGAGTTTGATAACAAAAGTGAATTTGTATTCACTTTTATTATACATTATTATAATAAAAAGTCAAGGAAACGGTGAATTCAAATTCAACAAAATAAAAGCACAGTTTTTATGAACTTTTTATAAGATTTTTGTCAAAACGCACCTTTTTTTCTCTTAAAGAATTTAAAATTTGTTTTTGTGTGATTTTTCAACATATTCTACTTCAATTATTTTTTTGTATTTGTTGACTTTGCCCGAAACCTCTGCTAAAATATAGTGGACTGAATTCTATTTTTAAAAGGAGGCAATCGCTTTGCAAAATTTAATGGATTCAAAAACACTTGCGTACATAAATATGTATGCGGTTCTCGGTACTTTGGAAAACCTTTGCGAAATCGTTCCCGAAGCATCAGAGCTTCTGCAGGGCAAAAAGCCCATTTCCATCGGTTTAGAAGTTAAGGATGGTCCTGCTGCTACTCTTTATTTCAAAAACGGCAAATGCCGTATGGAGCAGGGTTGCAGCAACTGTGATGTTAAACTCCCCTTCTCAAGCTGTGAAAAATTCAACGGTCTTATTGATGGCACTGTAACACCAATACCCTCAAAAGGCTTCACTCACATCAAATTCCTTCTCAAGGAATTTACCGCTCTTACAGATTTACTTTCAAAATATATGAGAGCAAGCGAAGAAGACCTTAAAGACCCTGTTTTCTTCGAAAGAAGCACAACTCTTATGCTTTACACAATCGGCGTTGCTATCGCTCAGATTGGTAACAATGATGAAATCGGTAAATTCAGCGCAAAATATATTGCAGACGGTAGTGTTCTTATCGGTATCAAAAACGGTCCTGCAGCAGAGCTTGTTTGCAAAGACCATCGTCTTGTAACGCTTAAAAAAGCTCCTGAAAAATATCGCGCAGCTATGATTTTTGATTCAATTGAAACTGCTCGCGCTCTTTTCGACGGTAAAGTTAACGCTCTTACCTGTATCGGTACAGGTAAAATCGAAATGCACGGTCTTGTTAGTATGCTTGACAATGTTAACCGCATTCTTGACAGAGTTGCATTATATCTTGCATAAGGAGGTAGCAAAATGAGTAATAAATTTCCATTATACAAAACAACAAAATCTGATGAATGGTATGCTCGCGCTGCCCAGGTAATCCCCTCAGGTGTTTATGGTCACCTCGGACCTGCTGAAGGTCAGTTTATTCCCGTTAACAGATGGCCTCGTTTCTCCGAGAAAGCAAAAGGCTCTTATTTCTGGGATGTTGACGGCAACCAGTATATTGACTATATGTGTGCATATGGTCCCAACGTCCTTGGCTATGGCGATGAAGATGTTGACGCTGCTGCTATTGAACAAATAAAAAAGGGCAACTGTGTAACATCACCCGACAAAATCATGGTTGAATGTGCAGAGCTTCTTGTTGACACAGTTAACTGTGCTGACTGGGCATTCTTTGCAAAGAATGGTAACGATGCTACTCAGGGTGCAATCCTTACCGCTCGTGCTCACACTCACAGAAAGAAACTCATTTTCTTCCATGGCTTCTACCACGGCGTTTCTCCCATGGTTCAGAAAATCGACTATCCCGGTGTTACTCCCGAAGATGTTGCTAATAACCTTTATACCCCTTGGGACGATATTGAAAACTTCAAAAGACTTCTTGCAGAAAACGAAGGCGAAATTGCCGCTGTAATCGCTCAGCCTTACAACCACGGCAACTTTAACGACAACTCTTTCCCCATTGACGGTTTCTGGAAAGAAGTTCGCGAGCTTTGCACAAAGAACGAAATCGTTCTCATTGTTGACGATGTTCGTTGCGGTTTCCGTCTTGACCTTGCAGGCAGCGACCATTTCTTTGGCTTTGAAGCTGATATTATCTGCTTCTGTAAGGCTCTTGCAAACGGTTATAATATGTCTGCTTTCTGCGGCAAGGAATTCCTCAGAAATGCCGCTTCAAGCCTTTCATACACAGGCTCTTATTGGATGAGCGCAGTTCCCTTTGCAGCATGTATTGCTACAATTAACAAGCTTAAAAAATTGGATGCTCCCAAGCTTTTCGATGCAATGGGCAGAGAGCTTACAGACGGCTTCAAAAAAGCCGGTGCAGAGCATGGCTTTGACCTTGTTGTTTCCGGTGCTCCCGCACTTTTCTATTTAAGAATTGCAAACGATGATTCTCTTCTTCTTCATCAGGATTGGGTTGCAGAATGTGTAAACCGTGGTTTGTTTATTACATCCCACCACAATCATTTCATTAATGCTTCCCTTACTCACGAAGATATTAACCGTTCTATTGAAATTGCAGAAGATGCATTCAAAGCAGTTAAGAAAAATCATCCCGAGTTAGGCTAATTTCAGGAATCAAACCGAGTTTTCGGTAATTTATATTAGGAGGATTTAATTATGGCTCTTTCAAAACAGGAGTGGCTTGCTCTTGAAAAGAAAGCAAATGAGCTCCGTAACCTCTGCCTTGATACAACTTACTGGGCAGGCTCAGGTCATATCGGCGGCGGTATGAGTGTTATGGACATTATGACAGTGTGCTATCACAAATATATGCACATTAAGGTTGAGGATCCCAACTGGGAAGATAGAGACCGCTTCATTCTCAGTAAAGGTCACGCAGGTATCGCGTATGCACCTGTTCTTTGCGACCTTGGCTTCAACGACAAGGAAATGCTTAAAACATTTAACCTTTCAGGTTCAAAAATGGGTATGCACCTTGACTCCAACAAGGTTGTAGGCGTTGATGCTTCAACAGGCTCTCTCGGCCACGGTCTTTCAATCGGTGTTGGTACTGCTCTTGCAGCAAGACTTCTCAAAAAAGACTATAAAACATTCGTTGTTCTCGGTGATGGCGAGCTTGACGAAGGCTCCAACTGGGAAGCAGCAATGAGCGCAGCTCACTTTAAACTTACAAACCTTATCACTTTTGTTGACCGTAACCACAATATGATTGACGGTAACACAGAAGATGTTATGGCTCTTGAACCCCTTGCAGACAAATGGGAAGCATTCGGCTTTATCGTTAAGAAAATTGACGGTAACAACATCAAAGAGCTTTGCGAAGCTATTGACTTTGCTTATGAAAACGAAACTGATAAACCCGTTCTTATTCTCTGCGATACAGTTAAGGGTTGCGGTATCGACTTTATCGAAGGCGACTTCAGATGGCACTATGGTGCATTTGATGATGAAAAATATGCAAATGGTAAAAAATCTCTTGAAGAAACTTATCAGAAACGTGTTGCACGTGCAGAAAAGGAGGCTGAATAATTATGGCAGGCGGATTAAGTTACACAGCTGAACAATCAACATCTCTCTCCACAGCCGAAATTTACGGTCAGGCTCTCGTTGAGTTGG
>JAZUOL010000023.1:0-74141 GCA_045604605.1 Acutalibacteraceae bacterium
CTTTAATTCAAATATTTCTTTTTCATATTGTTTAATGTTTTGATACTTTCTTGACACAAAAATTCCTCCTATGGTAGTTCCTTTAATTCTACCATAGGAGGTCTCTTTTTTCTATTGTCCGTTTTTACTGGACTTGTTCACTTCATCTAAATAAGAAGAACCTTTTTTCACTTCAATATCAATATAAGGAACGGGTATTCCATCTTGTGTTCTATACTTTACATTTGGCATTTTGTTTTCTAAAAGTTCTGGCTTGTTATAAGGTAAATAAAAAACAAACCGATACTCTTGTTCTGACGAATAACATTCATGTTTAAACTGAAACTGAAATATTTTTAAAGTGTATTGAATAAAACTTTTCGCTTCTTGATATTTATCGTTTTCTGTCTTTTGGGAATTTTCATACGCAGAAAAGGTATCTAGAATAATTTCTTTTAGAATTCGCATTTTTTCTTCATCGCTATATATTACTTTATAAGAGCGAATTAAACTAAACATAGCATCTTCATCATAACGAGAGTGTTCATAGTCTTTATATTCATCAAAAAGTAGTGATAAACATTTTAAGCCATAACCGCCATTACCTTTAGAATAATATCTCCACATATCAAGAGAATCCTCTTTTAAAGAAAAACTACATATGTAGGCATGACAAGGTACACAATCCAAAACACTTTCATGAGTAAATTTTTCACGAGCAGGAATTGGAAAATTAACAAATTGATGATTAGGTATTTCTGCGTTTTTTATAGCATCATAAAAAGATTGTGTTATGGTATTTTCTTGAAGCAATTCTGAACATGCTTGACGAAATAAAAACAATATATGAGTTCCTTCGGATGTATCGTTCAAGCAATCACTTCTTGTGAACCAAAAGTGAAGTTTTCCATGTTCGCTTTGCTCATTTCTTACAATTCCCAATAAACCATTTGCACTTGTATAGTGCCACAATTCTAAAAAACGGGTATTTGTTTCTTCTGAACAATGCTTTCTGTATAGGTCTTGGAAATTAAGGATAGGAGATTCTGCCATGTTTCCGTTCCTTTCTGTTTTAACATTCTGTTGGTTTGCAACTGAATTCATCGTCGTTTGCATCTCTTAAAATATACTTTCTCATTAATGTTTTTTGGTTTCTTCTACATACATTTGAGATAGCACCGTTCATTTTTTTATAATCTAGTCCTAAGTATTCGCAAACAGACTTGACACTTTCGAAAGTTGCAATGAATGCAAAAGTATCGGCATCATACATATTTATTTGACGTTGCGCCTTTTGCGCTTTATAGCACTCGGGACACCCTATGCCGTTTACTCGGTTGCAAACTTTTGCCTCCCATTCGTGCCCATGTTCACATATCCACCAAAATTTCTTATTACTGTGTGCTGTAATATGCGTAGGTAATGCATCTCCGTTTTTTGGATAGTTCCACGTTTTAGCTACATCAGGGCAAACGGTTGATAAATCATTAAAGCCTACTAATACTTTTTTGCCGGCACAAATTGGACATCCTTCGCCTCGCACACGTTTTAATATTGACTTAGTGTAGCTGTGTCCTTTTTCACACTTCCAATATACAACCCTTTCGCCACCTCCAAAGATTTCTGATGGATTGACATCGTTTTTTTCATAATCCCAATATTTGAGCAGATCTGAATGTTTTGTTGCTAAATCATTACCATCATATTTTAAAAGATTGCGATGCTTAGAACACACGCTTCCCTCAGCAATTTTGCTGGGCAAAGCCAAATATGATCTATTGCATATTTTGCATTTCCAATAAAATCGCTGTCCTGTACCGATTGTAACCATTTCAGGTGTTATAGAACCGTTTTTTTCATAATCCCATCTTTCAACTAAATCTGGTCTTACAGCGGCAATACTATTTTCTCTTCGCAAGATAACATATTGGTTTTTGATGGCAATAGAATCTCTTGAGCAATCAACATCAATTGATACGTCAGAGCAAATTGATTTAAGCACATCTCGTATAAGGCAGGTTAAATCATTAAAAGAAGTTCTTTCATGAATATAAAAATCTGCTTGATTTTTTTCTTCGGTGCGCTTGTATTCCTTTATAACAAACAAAGTGATACCGATAGATTCGAAAAACGCCTTTTTGCGAATATCCTTTTCCGCCTTTTCTTTATGAGAATAATATCCGTTATATTCAATTCCGATATTTTTTGATGGAATGAATATATCAATTTCACGTTTATCCAATATATATCTGTTTAATGTATCAGGAAATGCCTGCTTGAAATAATAGAAAATTGCTTGCTCGGGAAAAGATGTTTGACTTTGCTGTGCACAAATAGGACAGCCCTGTCTATTGCTGCGTTGCTGAATGGACATCAAATAATCCTCGTGTCCAAGAAGACAAGTCCAATACACTTGCTTTTTTGAATATCTGGTAACCTCAGTAGGTTTAATAGTGTTTTTCTTGCTCCATTCAGCGGCTAAGTCGGGTGATTGTGATTGCAAGTCATTATATCCAACTAAAACCTTTTGTCCTGCACAATAGGGGCATCCAACACCTTTAAGAGTACGATTGCTTATATAAGATTCATACTCACCACCGCATTTTTGGCATTTCCACCAAACTTTTTTATTACTTGCTAATGCAACAGCATCTGGAGTTATATCACCATTTCTTTGATAATTCCACTCTGATGCAACTTGAGGATAAAAAGTTTTCAAGTCGTTGTAGCCCTTTAATACTTTTTTCCCTGAGCAATAAGAACAACCATTTCCGCTATATCTATTTCTAATTTGAGCTTCGTAAGAATGTCCCTTCGGGCATTTCCACCAAACCTTCTTCTTACTTCCACAAGTGAGAACTATAGGGTCAAAGCCTAATTTATTATTTTTCTCCCAATCCCATTCAGCCATAAGTTGAGCATTTTCGCTCACGTATCTTTTTTCTTTCTTTTCAGCCATAATGCTCACCTGCTTTCAAAAATAATTATACCATCCACACAACAAAAAGCAACAGTTTTCATTTTCACACTGTTGCTTTTGTTGTGGTATGAGCGTTTTATAGTGTTACCTCAACCTCATCACCATCGAACTCCCAATCGTCAATATCGTAATTTCGGGATTCCTGAAGCTTTTCTATCAGCTTTCCATTTTCGTTAATTTTATTCACCCTTTATTCACAAATGCTCGAATAATTCAACATTTAATTCAACAGGTGTTTAATGTTTCGTAAAACGGGAGTTTTTTTACAGATTTGCTTGACTTTGTCGGAAAAAACCTATATTATCAAACTACAGAAATAGTGAAATAATTTAATTTATGAAATTCAAATTAAGTTTGTACATTACTTTTTGGTATAAAAATTCCTCTGAAAGAGGACAGAAAGAGGTCCCCAATGGGCACAAAATGCAATTATTTTTCAACAATGAAAGCCATGTCATTAATAGATTTACCTGCTGAAGAGAAAACATGGCTTCAGCATTACGGCAATATGCACGAACATATGTGTTACCGTGAGGGCTCTATTTATGAGCTTCTTAAAGAAATGAAAGAAAAACAACCGGATGCACCTGCATTAGAGTTTTTTGATACTGTTTATAGCTTTGAGTCAATGGATGAAAATATTAATATTGTTGCAAACGCACTTATAAAATTAGGTGTTGTTGAGGATGAAAGCGTTACAATCTGTATGCCTAATATGCCTGAAGCAATTTTTCTTATTTACGCTATAAATAAAATTGGTGCAGTTGCAAATGTAATTCATCCCTTGAGTGACGCCAATGAAATCAGAAATGCAGTAAATCTCACTAATTCAAGCCTTATTTTTACAACTGATGTTTCATACAAAACAGTTAAGGATGCGGGTGTTCCCAATGTTGTTGTTTGCGAAGTCAGTATGAGTATGCCACCTGTTCTTAAAACTCTTTATAACCTTAAGAGCAGAAAGAATATGAAATACAGTTCAGATACAATTACCTGGAAAAAGTTTGTTGCAGGTATGGGCACAATTGCACCTTCTGTTAAAAGAAACAGAGATGATGCGGCAGTTCTCATTTACAGTGGCGGTACAACAGGTAAATCAAAAGGTATTGTTCTTTCAAACCTTTGTTTTAATGCACTTGCAATTCAATGTATTGATGTTTGCCCTGAGGCAAGACCGGGTGCATCAATGATGTCGGCGCTTCCTATTTTCCATGGCTTTGGTCTTTGTGTTGCAATTCATGCACCTCTTTGTCTGGGTATGAAATGTATTCTTATTCCTAAAATTGATATTAAGAAATTGAATGAAACAATTAAGAAGAAAAAACCCACAATTGTTCCGGCTGTTCCCACAATGCTTAAAGCAATTACCAATAATAAAAATCTCGGACCCGACAGCTTCAAGAGCGTTAAGGTTATTCTTAGTGGCGGTGACTATTTAAGCGACGATTTAAGAGCTAAGGTTATTGATTATTTCCGCTCTTGCGGTTCAAAGGCTCATATCAGAATTGGTTACGGTCTTTCAGAAGCAACTGCATTCTTTACTGCAACTGCTTATGGTGCGGAGGATATTGATAATATTGGTATTCCTAATCCTGATACATATATCAGGGTTTGTGACCCTGTTACAAATGAAAAACTTCCCGATGGTGAAATTGGTGAAATTTGTGTTAACGGACCAACTGTTATGCTCGGTTATGTTAACGATAAGGAAGAAACCGATAATGCCATAAGAACACACGCTGACGGTACACAATGGCTTCACACAGGTGACCTTGGTTACCTTGAAAACGGAATTCTTCATTTCACATCCCGTCTTAAAAGAATGATTATCTCTAATGGTTATAACATTTACCCGACAGAGCTTGAAAATATTCTTAACAAGTGCAAATATGTTGCATCAAGTGTTGTTGTTGGTATTAAAGACAAGGTTCGTGAGGAAGCACCTAAGGCTGTTATAGTCCTTAAAAGCGGTGTTGAACGAACTGTAGAAATTGAAAAAGAAATCAAAGAATTCTGCAAAAAGAATATTGCAAAAAATGCACAGTTCAAAGAAATTGAATTCACAGATGCATTACCTACAACAAAAATCGGTAAAGTTAACTACCGTATATTTGAAAAATTGAAAGATAAGGAAAAAGAAACTGATGCTGTTGAAGAAAAAGAAACAGTAACAACTGAAAAACAATAATGTGGAACCCCCGATGAGTTTTTAGCTCATCGGGGGTTTGCTATGTTTTAAGAAAGCTTGATTTTTATACCTGTTCTGTTATAGGTTCCTGTGGTGTTGTTTTTATAAGCTTTCACAGTATATGTATATGTCTTGCCGTCTTTTGCGGTTTTGTCCGTGTAATTCAATTTTTCACTATCGGTGGTTTTTCCTATATAAGTGTAGCTTCCTGTACCGGTCTTTCTGTAAATTCGGTAGCCCTCAGCGCCACGGACTTTTTCCCAGCTTATTCTGATACCCTTAGAAGTGTTTTTTACGGAAGAAAGCTTGGGAGTTGAAAGATAGTATTTTTCAACTGTGTTAAAGCCACCCATTACATCGTCTATTACGGCTCTTACTCTGTAATAGTATTTCGTACCGCTTTTAACATTTTCGTCTGTGTAGGATGTGCCGTTAACAGTAACGATTCGGGTCCAGGTTTCTGAATTTGCCGCACGTCTGTAAATTCTGTATTTATCAGCATTGGCAACCTTGGACCATGACAGGTTTATACCTTTTGAAGAATTTTTTATTGTAACATCAGGAGTGTCAACATGAGTTATTGAAATGCCTGTTTCATCATATTCGCCCCAGCCTACATAGTTATAGCCTCTGACAGTATAATAATATTGAGTGTTGTTTTTTACGTTGCGGTCAATAAATGTGGTTGTGGCTTCATCAACTGTTGCAATTGCCTTCCAGTCGCCAAAGGCTGTTCTTCTGTAAATACGGTATTTTTCTGCTGCGGCACGTGCTTTCCACGAAATGCTTATACCTTGGTTTGTGTTTTTGAGTTCAATACCTTTTATTACCTTCGGCTCAACAACTGAGCCACCTTTATTAATAACTAAATCTGAATAAACGCAACCATCTGCAAGTTTTTTTCTGCCGATTTTAAGAGGAGTTAACCCTTTGAGACTTGTTCTGCTTGTGTCCTCAATTGCAACATATCCGAATTTTGAATGTTTGACAAGCTTATATACATATGTTTCAGATTCTGTTACTCCGTCCGGATAGGTGTATGAAAATTCATAGAATGCATATTTTTTACCATTTTTATCTTCACAAAGATCAAATGGTTCTTTTTCTCCCGGGTAGAAAATCGGTTTATATGATTTGTCGCCCTCATCGGCAAATAGGTCCTCACCTATATAATAGCCCCGCTTTTCGTCAAAAATAGGCTCATCTTCAGAAATTTTTGTAAATCCGGTTGGCTTAATGGCTATTTCATTGGCATAAGGTGCTGCAACATAGCAGTGTAAGGTCTTATCATAGGAAACGGAATAAAGAATATATTTGCCATTGGGGGTTGACGTAATCAAACTATAATCCGCATAGCCTATGTAATACACTCCGTCTTTTATAAAACCGGCGTCGTAGGAGAAGAGTGTGTTCCATTCCAAATCATAAGCCTCAATTTGCTCATATATATTAACGTAGTGTTTTTCCAGCTTCGGCTCATCGCAAACAACTTTACCGCCTAAAACCAACATTTCGGAGGAGTTTGTAATGGTGGAATCGTACACACCAACGCTTTCCGGCTCACCATAAAGATCGTCGGTGGTAGCATATGATTTGAATTTTACAGTATCTTCAATTTTCAAAAAAGAGGGGGTCATCCATGCATAAATGAACAATCCGCCGTATGCTCTGTCACGGTTGAGAACAAGCTCTCCATTACCGGTTATTGTAACGGATGCACCGCGGGATTCTGAAGAAGATTCAATCAACGAAAGCTCGTTATAACCAATTAGCTTTATTTTAAAATCATCGCCCATTTCGTTGGCGGAAATAAATGCAGATTTATTTCTTACATTTTTTAAAGTGAGAGTATTAGTGCTTTTATCATATGAGGCTCCTGCAAACTTTTCAGGATTACCAACTGCTCCTGTTCCCGGGAACAAATCTTTCATATCAAGTGTAGCCGGATCTGCAATGTATAGATATGATTGGTAACCATCAATATTCTCTGCAGAAGGGTTAAAGGGGTATGGACCATTTTCCGCAAATACCGTTAATGGTGTCATAACAGATAATATTAAAACCATTGATAAGATTAAACATAGAAATTTTTTCATATTTTTCACTCCTTTTTGGTTTGTAGGTTAAAAATACCATATTTTTCTATTTTAATCAACAGAAATTTGTCAATTGTAATAAATTACACGGATTTTGTAACCTTGAGGTTCAAGTGACAATAAAGCATAAAACAGGTTAACCTGGTCAGAGGTTAACCTGTTTTATATCAGTGGATTTTTATTGTTTTTATTTCCCAGGGCTTGAAGGTTATTTCATTATTTACTGCTTTTAGCTCATTACCCAATAAATCAGTTTCTGAAATCACCTTGCCCGTGGCTGTATTGAATTCTATTGTTTCCTCAGTATCGGAATAATTACAGAAACGTGCCAAAATATGGTTTTCTTCGGGGTAAAGAGCAGTAAGAATAATATTTTCGTTCTCTTTATTGATGCTTGCAAAAGAAAGCTCTGTCATGTTGCCGTTGCCAACGGTTAAAACTTCAGCAGTTGGGATATATGCATAAGAAAGAGCCTTTTTATGAAGCTCTGCTTCAGAAAGTTCGCTCTCAAAGGGGTAAACAGAAAATTCATTTTCAAAAATTCCGTTGAGTATTCGGTCACCACAAAGATATTCATTCGAATAAATCAGAGGAATTTGAATTTTATTCCCCGAAACGGCTGCACCCATACATCCTCTGTTGAAAACGGCAATACCCTTTGTATCATCCTTGAGCGATATTCTGTATATTCCGTGGAAATATGTGGTAGCATTAAAGGCTTCTTCAGGGGTTACATCAATATCAAGAATAATTTTATCATCAGGATACCAATATTCTTCTGTTTTTCTTAAAGCACCGTTCCATTCCGATAAGGAATAAGGTAAATCACGGAACATTTTCCTGTTGTTTTTAAGGCAAGCATTCATAACGAAGCAAATCTTGTCTTCGTGATGGTGTCCGTTTACTGTAAGTGCCGCAGGCTTGCCGTGAGTAATATCGGTTCTGCCTACTTTCTGCCCCTGAATATCAAATTTAGTTTTAAAATCTATTCTTTTTTCGTTGCCGTTGAAAGCTATTTGCACTTCGTAGGGAACAGAGCCTATGCTACCCTTTTGGACAGCACGTGCAGAATAAGAAGAAATTTTTACTTCCCATCTACCGTTTGATGAATACTCTTTGTCGTCAACAAAACCTGTGAAAAGCACGCCGCTACCATTATCGCATAATGTTTTTCTGTTTTTCGCATCTTTAATATACGCGATTCCGTCAGTTGTCAGTTTGATTTCATAGTTAGGCGTTGTGAGAATGCCGTCATTTTCGGACCAACTGAAAGATGTTTTTGGAGAATCGCAGTTTTCTTTGAGTATGTATGATTTTGCAGTGAATGGCGGTAATTGAATATGCGCACGAAGAATTTTTTTGTCAGCACCAAAAGTTGTTTCGCTTTCAATTCTTTTATCATCGTCAAAAGCACAATAATCTTTTTCAACTGCTACCTCAACCCATTCATCGATGGGGAAAGAGTGGGTGTTTATAACCAAAAGAGTTTCGTTGCCTTTATGAGCAAATTTTGATGCAATATATTTTAGAGATTCATTTTTTACATAATCGGAAGCAGTAAGAGATGAGGGAATAAATCTTCTTGAAAGGTCAAGAAGACCGCAGATCGTCACATCGTGATGCTCTGCCGCAAGAATGTACTTCCAAGCTTCTTCGCTTTTTTTCTGCAAGGCTTTACCTCCAAGCATTACAGAAAGAGCATTGAGCTTCTCTGCCTGAACTGCCTGAACTTCACCCTGACGGCAACCATTGAAGATTTCGTTACCGCAATAACCCCAAGGCATCTGAACATGGAAATCGTTGTCAGTTGTGGGCATTTCTTCAGTTGCTTCGCCGTATATTTCGGGAATATCTTCAAGAAGAACATATTGATAGTTTTCTTTTTCTACCGTGTGAGCAATAACCGATTCAATAGGTTGGGTTAAGTCATCATATCTTGAAGCTAAAAGAGGCTCATATTTTTCAAACATCTTTTCAAAATCTTCAGGAGAATAAAGCTCGGAATCAACGGGCCAACGGGAGAAAATCCAGTTATCAACTGTGGTACAGTTGAAACCACGACCTTGCTTTTCGTAGGTGGGAACTGCAGGTATGGATGTTCCGTCTTTACCAATCCATTTTCCCCAGGCACAGTCAAAGGTTCTTGGGTATCCATAGCCCATAACATGAGAACGGAGAATAGCAGCATCATAACCACATTTTGAAATCAACTGTGGTGTCTGGTTATGAAGAGCAAATTCAGAAATGGCATAAACATTAGGTGTTTTTCCGAAATAATCAAGATTTGTTCTCACAGCGTAAAGAAGCTGACGGGCATTTGATTCTTCGGAAATGGTGAGCGCTAAAGGCTGACCGTATGTAGTTGCACCTAAACCAACTCTGTCAGGGTATTTTTCCAGAAGCTTTCCTATAAGCTCAACTACCTCAGGGTCTTCCTTTGAAAATTCATCGAATGTGAAAGATTCATAATCAAGTCCGATTTTTAAAGCCGGGTATTTTTCAAGCCATTCGAAAAGCGTTTTTAAACGGGGTTTAACAACGTCTTTCCACAGAACATAACCACCATGCTCGTAGGTTAAAATATATAATTTTTTGTCACTCATAAATAACACCTGCCTATGCAACAAGTATATTATTTCAATTAGTTTTTGTCAATGAAAAAGCAACCCTCCAAGAGAGTTGCTTAAAATTATTAATCGTTATATAAAGGGTATTTATCGCAGATTCTTGCAACGTTTTCAATAATATAATCTTTGCTGTTTTCGAAATCTGTTGCAGCAAGCTTAATGTATTCTGCAATATCAATCATATCCTGAGCCTCGAAGCCTCTTGAGGTAACTGCGGCAGTACCAATACGGATACCGCTTGTAACAAAGGGTTTTTCGGGGTCGTTGGGTATAGCATTTTTGTTAACTGTAATATGAACCTCGTCAAGACGATGCTCAAGCTCTTTACCTGTAATACCAAGGCTTCTCAAATCAAGGAGAAGAAGGTGGTTATCAGAACCGCCTGAAACAATGTCAACGCCTTGAGCAATAAGTGCATTTTCAAGTGCTTTACAGTTGGAGATAACTTTTTTACCGTATTCCTTGAATTCGGGTTTGAGTGCCTCGCCAAAGCAAATTGCTTTAGCAGCGATAATGTGCATAAGAGGACCGCCCTGAATTCCGGGGAAAATAGCCTTATTTACTTTCTTTGCGATTTCTTCTTCGTTGGTAAGAATGATACCGCCACGAGGACCGCGAAGAGTTTTATGGGTTGTTGAGGTTACAACGTGAGCGTAGGGTACGGGAGATGGGTGCATACCTGAAGCCACAAGACCCGCAATATGAGCCATATCTACCATAAAGAGTGCGCCTACTGAATCTGCAATTTCACGGATTCTTTTGAAATCAATAATTCTTGAATATGCAGATGCACCTGCAACAATAAGTTTTGGGTTGCATTCTTTTGCTTTCTTTTCAAGGGCATCGTAATCAAGGAAGCCTTTTTCATCAACGCCATAACTTTCGAAATTGAAATATGATCCGCTAACATTTACGGGTGAACCGTGAGTAAGATGACCGCCATCTGCAAGGCTCATACCTAAAACTGTATCACCGGGTTGAAGAAGTGCGAAATAAACAGCAAAGTTTGCCTGAGAGCCTGAGTGGGGTTGAACATTGGCATATTCGCAACCGAAAAGCTTTTTAAGTCTTTCAATTGCAAGGTCTTCTGCAATATCAACATATTCGCAACCGCCGTA
Source organism: Acutalibacteraceae bacterium (assembly GCA_045604605.1). GTDB lineage: Bacteria > Bacillota > Clostridia > Oscillospirales > Acutalibacteraceae > DTU089. The sequence continues at coordinate 10,989 of JAZUOL010000023.1, forward strand.
ATATCTGCGAGAGGGGTAACCTTCTGCATATTTGTTTGTAAAAATGCTGCCACTTGCAGCCATAACTGCTGCAGAGGTGTAGTTTTCACTTGCAATAAGCTCAATGTTTCTGCTCTGGCGAACCTGCTCTTTTTCAAAAGCTTCAAAAAGCTCACTATCAGCATTTTTGAGAAGCTCGAAATCTTTTTCAAGGTAACTGTTCATCGGGGGAATCCTCCTCAAACTAAATTAATGAGATATCAAGTATATAATAACTTAAAAAAGCTCTTATTTCAACTAAAATAAATATTTAACAATAAGTTCTGTGATATTAACATAAACAAGCGTAAATTAAGGAGTTTTTTTAGAATTTTTTATATTGCCAAGTGGCAAAATAGTGGTATAATTAAAATGAAGTAGTTTGATTAGTTAAAAAATGTTACAGACTATGAGGGTGATGTAATGAACAAACAGGAATTAAAAAACAAAATTATTGAGGCGAAAAAAGCAACCAATACGGTTATTCTTGCTCACACATATCAAGAGCCCGATATTATTGATGTTGCAGATATTACCGGCGACAGCTTCTTTTTGAGCAAAAAGGCAGCGGAGATTAAAGCAAAAAGAGTTGTTATGTGCGGTGTTCGTTTTATGGCAGAAAGCGTGAAAATTCTTTCTCCCGACACTGAAACAATTCTTCCTGTTGCAACTGCAACCTGCCCCATGGCAGAGCAGATTGCTCCTGAAAGAGTCAGAAAATTTAAAGAAGAAAATCCCGATACAGAGGTAGTTGCCTACATTAACACTACAGCCGCTTTAAAGGCTGAATGTGATGTTTGTGTTACAAGCTCTTCTGCAGTAAAAATTGTAAAGAAGCTGGAAGCTGATGAAATTCTTTTTATCCCTGATCAGCATTTAGGTTCTTTTGTTCAGAAAAGTATTCCTGAAAAGAAGTTTATTTTCTGGGATGGTTATTGTCCTGTTCACGCTCAGCTTACAAAAGAGGATGTTTTAAAGTGCAAGGCAGAGCATCCCGATGCGGTTTTTGCAGTCCATCCCGAATCACCTAAAGAAGTTGTTGAGCTTGCGGATATGGTTGGTGCCACAAGTGAAATTATAAGCTATGCTAAAGCTCAAAAAGGAAAAGTCATTATCGGAACAGAGCGTGGGGTTGTTGATTATCTTGCCATTAATGAAGAAAACGGGGACAGATTTATTCAACTTGCTCCCGAAAAACTCTGTTGCGAGGATATGAAAAAAATCACTCTCGAGGATGTCTATAAAGCAGTTACAGGCGAGGGTGGCGAAAAGGTAGAGTTAGACGAGAATTTGAGGAAAAAAGCACTAAAAAGCATAAATCGTATGCTTGAATTGGGGTAAGAAAATGAATCTTTCCGAATTGAAAAAACATTATAGTGTAGTCATCGTGGGAAGCGGACTTGCAGGGCTTTACGGAGCACTGAATTTCCCTGAAGACATTGATGTTCTTATGCTTTCCAAAAAGGAACGGCACCAGTCCAACAGTTCCTTGGCGCAAGGCGGTGTTGCTTGCGTGCTTGATCTGGAAAACGACAGTTATGATTTGCATATTGAAGACACCCTTATTGCAGGTGGCAGAGCAAATGATATTGAGGCGGTAACCCAACTTGTTGAAGAGGGTCCGGCTGATGTTTTAAGAACAATTGATTACGGCGTTGAATATGACCGCGATGAAAATGGTGAGCTTATAAAAACCCTTGAGGGTGGCCATTGCAGAAGAAGAATTGTTCATCATAAAGATACATCGGGTAAAGAGATGGTAGACAAGCTGGTGCTTGCAGTTGAAAAGCTTCCTAATGTAACCCTTTCAGATGAAACAATGGTAACCTCAATGAGTCGTATTAAAAACGGTTTCAAAATTGAGATTATGAGAGATACTGAATATAAAACAATTTATGCTGATTTTGTGCTTTTGGCATCGGGCGGAATAGGACGGGTATATAAATATACGACTAATCCATCTGTTGCAACAGGCGACGGAATACGCCTTGCTTATGAAATGGGCGCATCAATTAAAAATTTAAGCTATGTTCAGTTCCATCCTACTGCTTTTAATGGCGCAAACCGCGAACAGTTTCTTATAAGCGAAGCCGTAAGAGGCGAGGGCGCATATCTTCTTAATTGCAACAAAGAACGGTTTATGGACAGATATGACAGCCGTCTTGAGCTTGCTCCGCGAGATGTGGTTTCACGTTCTGTTATTATGGAATCGAGGCGACTTGGCAGTAATAATTTCTACCTTGATATCCGATATAAAGGTGAAGAGTATCTGAAAAAACGCTTCCCCGGTATTTATGCAGGATGCTTAAGTCAGGGTGTTGACATTTCAAAGGATTTAATTCCTGTTTTCCCCTGTCAACATTATCTTATGGGCGGTATTGAGGTTGACTTAAATGCACGAACAACTCTTCCGAGGCTTTATGCCGCAGGTGAATGTGCTTGCACGGGTGTTCACGGCAAGAATCGTCTTGCAAGCAATTCACTTTTGGAAGCCCTTGTTTTTGGAAGGAAAGCAGCGGAAGACATAACCCGTTGTATAAGAGCAGGTTTTTATAAATTAACCATTCCTGAGGAAAAGGAAGCAGACAGAACAGGAGCACCTCTTCCTAAAGGAACAAGAACAGAAATCCGTGATATTATGCAAAGAGCATATTTCGTAATTCCCGATGAGGGTGCAATATCCCAGGGTAAGAAACGAATTGAAAATATACTTAACAGGCTAAAAAATGGTAAATTTGCAGTAACCGCAGATTATTGTGAGGCTCTTTCCCTTGCAACAATAGCCTATATAATTCTTCAGGAGGTTGACAAATGATTTTACCACAGTTTTATATTGACGATTTAATTAAAAATGCCATTACAGAGGACATAAACTATATTGACGTTGCAACGGACTATCTTCTTTACGAGGGTGCAGTAAGTGAAGCATATTTTGTTGCTAAAGCAGATGGAGTGCTTTGCGGTGCAGAAATTGCAATGAGAGTTTTTGAGCTTCTTGATGACCAATTCTCATACACTCTTTATAAAAAAGACGGTGATGAGGTAAAAAACGGAGACCTTATTGCAGAATTCAAGGGCAGAACAGTTAAACTTCTCAAGGGTGAAAGAACTGCGCTGAATCTTATTCAGCATATGAGCGGAATTGCAACTCTTACAAATGAATGTGTAAAGCAGACAGAGGGCACAAGAGCAACGATCGCTGATACAAGAAAAACTCTTCCGGGTCTTCGTTCTCTTCAGAAATATGCAGTGACCTGTGGCGGCGGAAGAAACCACAGATATAATCTTTCTGATTGCGCTATGCTTAAAGATAACCATATTGATGCAAAAGGCGGAATTACTGCTGCAGTTATGGCTCTTCGTCAGAAAATCGGTCATACTGTAAAAATTGAAGTGGAAACAAGAACTCTTGCAGAGGTTGAAGAAGCAGTTTCAGTCGGAGCAGATATTATTATGCTTGATAATATGGACAATGAAACAATGAAAAGAGCAGTTGAAATTGTTGATGGTAAAGCTCTTCTTGAAGCATCAGGCAATCTTACAAAGGAAAGAATCAAGAGTGTTGCAGAATTAGGTGTTGATATTCTCTCAATCGGTGCTCTTACTCATTCCGTTACAGCTTTTGATATCTCAATGAAAATAAAAAAATAATAGGTGTACTATGGTTTACAAATATAAAAATCCTGCTCTTTCTCCCGAGGAAAGAGCAGAGGATTTACTTTCTTTAATGACATTGGAAGAAAAAGTTGCGCAGATTGATATTCTCCGTGGCGTTGAATATGCAACTGTGCCAAGCACATTGAACCATTGCTGTATTCACGAAAGCTCCGATGTGGAATACGAAAAATTTGAAAAAACTGTTGGTGACAGGGGTATTGGCTTTATTCACGATTCTTACACCATTCCCGCAGTTTTTAACAAATTTCAGAAATACCTTGTAGAAAAAACGAGATTAGGTATTCCCTGTATTTTTACAGGTGAAGCTCTTCACGGAATTTCTTTTCCCGGTGCAACAATTTTCCCTGTTCCTCTGGGATTAGGGGCAAGCTTCAACAGAGAGCTTGTTAATAAAACAGGTAAAGCAATCGGTGCGGAAACCCGCGCCTTAGGTATGCAGGAAATTCTTGCTCCAAACCTTGATGTTGCAAGAGAGCCTCGTTGGGGAAGAGTGGAGGAAACTTTCGGCGAAGATACATATCTCTGCTCTGAAATGGGTTATTCCATTATTGCGGGTGAACAGAAAAACGGTGAATTTTCACGAAACGATGCAGTTTTAACCGAACCAAAGCACTATTGCACACATGGTATGCCCGAAAATGGTATTAACTGTGCAAATGCAAGAGTGGGTAAAAGAGAAATTGAACAATGCTATCTTCCTGTTTTTGAAAAAGCCATTACAAAAGCAGGGGCATATAATGTTATGTCTTGCTATAACTGTATTGATGGCGAGGTTGTTGCAAGCTCAAAATATTATCTTACAGATATTCTTCGTGGCAGATATGGCCTGAAAGGCTATGTACGAGCAGACTGGGGTTCTATTACAAGACTTGTTACTGCTCACAGAACGGCTGCAAACCACGTTGATGCTATTTGCGATTCTGTCAATGCGGGTCTTGATATGCAAGGCTGCCTTGATTATACTCCTGAATTCTGGGAAAATACTCTTTTAAATCTTATTAAGGACGGTAGAGTTTCCGAAGAACTTATAAACAATTCTGTCAAGAATGTTCTCAAGGTTAAATTTGAACTTGGTTTGTTCGAAAATCCATATACAGACGAAGAGCATTATAAAGAGGTTATCAGATGCGATGAGCACAAGAAAATTGCCCTTGATGGTGCTCGTCAGGCTATGACATTACTTGAAAATGACGGCATTTTACCTCTGAAAAAAGAGTATAAAACAATTGCAGTTGTAGGCCCATCTTCTGACAGACAAAGAGTAGGCGGTTATTCTTCCGTTCCTTATGGTTATAAAGTAAATTCTGTTTGTGATGAGCTTAAAAAGGCTTTGGGTGACGAGGTTACCATTTTGCAGAGCTCAGGTTGCGGTATTCCTAAAGGCGTTGAAGCGGTTGCTATGGAAGACGGTCAGCCTCATCTTATTGAGGTTTATGACGAAGATGAAAGCGGAAGCATTGAGGATGCAGTTAAAGTTGCAGAGCAAAGTGACCTTGTTATTTTTGTTGGTGGCGACAATAACTTTACATCCGGAGAAGGTCACGACCGCTCCAGTTTGGTATTACCGGGAAAACAGAGAGAACTTATTCTTGAGGTTGCAAAAACAGGTAAACCGTTGATTCTTGTTTTTGAAAACGGAAGAGCAATTGATTTGACTGAAGAGGTTAAAGCTTCCAATGCAATTCTTGTTTCCTGGTTTGGTGGCGAATTTGGGGCAAAGGCAATTGTTGAAACTCTTTTAGGCGAAAATAATCCTGCCGGCAGAGTTCCTGTTTCCTTCCCTGCAGATTCCAACAGAATACCTTGCTATTATTCAATTCTTCCCAATCACACAGAAATGATGTTTGAGGGTGAAAGAGGACCCCGCTATGCTTTCGGTTATGGTCTTTCTTATACTGATTTTGAATATAGTAACCTTAAAATTGAAAAGCAGGGCAGAACAGATTATACAGTAACATTTGATGTTAAAAATGCGGGCACAGTTGATGGCGACGAGGTTACTCAGTTATATATAAATGACATTGTATCCTCTGTTGTTACACCCCTTAAACTTCTTAAAGGCTTTGAGAGAATAAGTCTTAAAGCAGGTGAAAGCAAAACTATAGAGTTTAAGCTGGATTTTGAAAGCTTCAGGTTACTCAACAAAAATATGGAATGGGTTGTTGAGGACGGAGAGTTTGAAATTATGGTAGGCTCAGCATCAAGCGATATAAGGTTGCGAGAAATTATAAATATTTAAAGCCGACAGTAAAACTATACGTGGAGATTTTTGTTATGAAAAAGGTTTTAAAAATTGGTCTGTCATTTATTCTTGTAATCGCAATCATCCTCAGCTCTGCATTTGTGGGGCTTGGTGAAGTTGATTTCAGTAGGTTTTTTGTGGTTAGAGCAGAAGCAACGAGTGTATATGATTTTGCGTTTGAAAGGAACGAAGATGATTGGATGACATATTGTTTATCCATTTGTTACAAGGATACAGAGGGTGAAGTTGTTATTCCTGAAACGTATTACGGTTACCCCGTAACAAGAATAGATTGGGCTGCTTTCAAGGATTGCAAAAAAATTACTTCTGTCATAATACCCGATACTATAACAGCTATAGATTCACATGTTTTCGCAAACTGTACAAGTTTGCGTTCAATTACAATTCCTGATAGCATAATCAGTATAGGTTCGTGTGCTTTCAAAAACTGCACAAGTCTTGCTTCAGTTACAATTCCTGATAGTGTAATCAGTATAGGTTCTCAAGCCTTCAGAAATTGCAAAAGCCTCAGCTCTATCAGCTTTCCGGATGATGTGACGTATATTGGCGCAGCGGCTTTCAGTGGCTGTACAAAGCTGAAATATATCAGAATTCCTGATAGCGTAATCGATATAGGCTATCTTGCTTTTTATAATACTGCATATTATAACAACAGAAAAAACTGGGATGAGTCAGCTTTTTACATCGGTAATCATCTTATAAGGGCAAGAACATCCTTAAAAGGCGATTACGAAATAAAAAAAGGTACTATAACCATTGCAGAAAAAGCATTTTCAAATCGAGGAAACATTACCTCAGTTACAGCTCCTGACAGTTTAGTATATATGGGATGGAATGCTTTTGAAAATTGCGCAGGGCTAAAAAGATTTAAAAGCTCAGGTAAATTAAAAACCATCGAAAGGGAAGCGTTTGTTAATTGCAAAAGTCTTAAATCTGTTATAATACCTGATAGTTTAAGATATATAGGGTGGAAGGCTTTCAAAAATTGTACAAGTCTTACAGAGATAAAAATTCCCTCAAAGGTTAAAAGTATAGGTGATTATGCTTTCGGAGACTGTACAAATCTGAAAACTATCAGAATTCCCGATAGCGTAAGAGGGATAGGTTATCTTGCTTTTTATAATACAGCATATTATAACAACAAAAATAATTGGAACGATTCTGTTTTGTATATAGAAAACCATTTAGTGAGTGCAAAAGATTCCTTGAAAGGTGCTTATAAAATAAAAAGCGGAACTATAACGGTTGGCTCAGAAGCGTTTTGTAATTGTACTAAGCTTACTGAAATTACAATTCCTAAAAGTACAAAATATATAGAATGGTGTGCTTTTTACGGTTGCTCAGATCTTGAAAAAGTATATTGGAATGCTAAAGCTATGGAAGATTTGAATTGTTGTGAAATTTTTTATAAAGCAGGAAAGCAAAAATCGGGAATAAAGTTGATATTTGGTGATACTGTGGAAAGAATTCCTGCTAACGCTGTCAGAGATTGTGAATCCGTAACTTCAATTATAATTCCTGATACCGTTAAAAGCATAGGTTATCTTGCTTTTTATAATACCGCCTATTATAACAACAGAAAGAATTGGGATGAATCAGCTTTGTATATTGGAAACCACCTTATAAGGGGAAGGCATTCTCTGACAGGTGCTTATAAAGTGAAAAAAGGAACAATAACTATAGCTGATAAAGCATTCCGTAATTGTGATAAGCTTACATCAGTAAAAGTCCATTCCAGCGTAAAAAATGTAGGTGAAAACATTTTTTACGAGTGTGATAAAATAAACGGGTAAAATTTATAAACATATAACAATCATTTTTTCTTATCCGCTAAAAAGGGGCTGTAAAAAACGAAAGTTTTTTTACAGCCCCTTGCTTTTATTTTGTAATTGTTTCTTTTCTTTCTCTTCTCCTGTCACGGAATTTCTTTAAAATCGGAACCTTTATTTGCGGCTCGGTGTCGTTGCTTTTTTCAACAACAATCATATATACAATAACAAGCAACAAATAGGGCATGGGACACAGAATACCTGGATTTACCAATGACATAAGCTCAAGACTTATGTAGGAAAGGAAAATCGTCATATTGAAAAGAGTAGCGTGCTTCCAGATTAAAAGATTTCGCTTGATAAACTGATATACGAAAGCCACGATACCAACAATACCGAAGCTACCGGCTATCTGAATTGGCTCACAATGATACCAGCAAAGTGAACCGGGCTTGTTTAAGAAAATGTCCTGGTTTTTGTTGTTGCCCAATCCTGTGCCCAATACAGGGTGATTGAGGAAATCCTCAACTCCGCGGGCGTAGTGACGGACGCGGGTTTCAGTATCTGCACCACCAAGGAGGAAATCGTTGAGAACACTAAAAAGCCTTTGTATGGTAGCATTTAAAAATTTGGTTATTTCCGGAAGATATGTAAGCATAACAAAAACGAAGCAACCGCAAATAATCAGATAAGCCAAACGGCGACGTTTATCATAAAGTATGTACATAACAACACACATTACAAGCTCAATTGAACCGAAAATCATACCGCCTCTGGAACCGGTGAGAAGTGTTGCGGCATAAAAGAAAAATGCAAGAACAACAGCAGAAGATTTGCGATTCCCCAAAAGGAATGTAAAGGGCATTGCCATCATAAGCATTGTGGAGGCGTTGTTGCGCCATCTTATGTAGAAAATACCGCCAACATCAATAACGGTGTTTATGTTGATTATGTAATGCATAAAGACCATAAACGAAACAAACAGACCGATAAATACCATTATTTCCGTAAGTTTGTCTATAAGTAAATAATCCTTGTTGGTGTTTATCTTGGAAAAGAAATAGCAATATATCAGCAGCATACCAAAGCCGATACCAAGCATATTATAAATTGCTGAGCCTGCAAAATAATCCTTAGCAGAAATAACTCCTGCACCGCCTATTGTTACCGCAACGGAAACAACAAGCATAGGCCAGAACATAGCCCCCTTTGTGGTGGGCTTTTTAAAATACGCCACAAGGTTAAATAACAGCATTACTACCAAAGGAATTGCTAACCAAGCTATTTTCGAAAAATCCTCCAGGGAATCATAGCACCGTATTGCAATGCAATAGGTAAACAGTGCAGGAATAAGCATTGCAAAAATATCTCCGGTAAGAACAAAACAAATACCCGTGATATAGGCTAAAATAACCGTACCCCAGATATGATAATCGTCTTTTGGGAAAAAGGAATGAATGCAGGCGATTGCTCCTGTAATCACAAAGAGGACGGACATCCATTTATCGCTCAGAAGAAATAAGCGTATGTTGTTTAATTTTTCAAGGGCTTTGTCGGATTTTAAAATGAATTCCATATAATATACCACTCAAAATATCTTTTTATAGTTTGCAAAGTATCATTATATACTAAAAATAAAAAAACACAAGAAATATTACAAAATCTTAATATTTGTAATATTTGTAAAAAATCACCTGCATATTTTTATGCAAGTGATTTTTTTGTTATTACGATAATTCAAACTGTCCGGTGTAAAGCTTATAATATTTACCTTTTTCTTCTAAAAGTGTATCGTGGTCACCTTTTTCTATTATTTCTCCGTTTTCAAGCACCATAATAGCATTTGAATTGCGTACGGTGGAAAGTCTGTGGGCAATAACAAAAACAGTTTTGCCTTGCATAAGAGAGTCCATACCTTTTTCAATAAGACGTTCAGTTCGGGTGTCGATTGAGCTTGTTGCTTCGTCAAGAATAAGCACAGGCGGGTCAGCAACTGCCGCACGTGCAATGGCAAGTAGTTGCCTCTGGCCTTGTGAAAGGTTTGAGCCATCACCGGTCAGCATTGTATTGTATCCGTCAGGAAGACGAGTAATAAAGCTGTCTGCATTGGCGATTTTTGCGGCTTTTACTATATCTTCGTGGGTTGCATCAAGCTTACCATAGCGTATATTCTCTTCAACTGTGCCTGTGAAAAGGTGAGTATCCTGAAGAACCATTGCAAGAGAACGGCGTAAATCATCCTTTTTGATTTTCTTGATATTTATACCATCGTAGGTGATTTTGCCCTCTTGAATATCATAAAAACGATTAATAAGGTTTGTGATGGTTGTTTTACCTGCACCGGTTGAACCTACAAAGGCAATCTTCTGACCGGGCTTAGCATAAAGAGAAACATTTTTGAGAACGGTTTTCTTACCATCATATGAAAAGGTGACATTGTGAAAACGCACATCGCCTTTAAGAAGAGTATAAGTAACACTTCCGTCGGCGGAGTGAGGATGCTTCCATGCCCATGTTCCTGTTCTTGTTTCTGATTCGGTAACATTACCGCTTTCATCAACATTTGCATAAACGAGGGCAACATAACCATTGTCTTCTTCGGGTGTTTCATCAATTATTTCAAAAATTCTTTCTGCACCTGCAAGGGCGGCAAGAATACTGTTCATCTGCTGGGAAATCATACTGATAGGGCGTGAAAACTGCCTTGTGTACTGCAGAAAAGCTGCGAGAGAGCCAATGGAAAGCACACCTGCTGCACCGCCAAGGAATAAACCTGTAATACCACCTGCAGCAGTGTTACCGACCTTAAGAATTATAAAAGCACCAAAAGCAGCAGTAGCTGCAAAATTGAAATATGAAAGATTACCCATAATGGGCATTAAAATGCTTGCAAAAGTGTGAGCATTTGTTGCGGCTTTCCGATAGTTATCGTTAATTTCATTAAAAGTGGATTTTGCTTTTTCCTCACGGCAGAAGACTTTAACAACCTTTAAGCCTTCGATAAGCTCTTCAATGTATCCGTTTACTGCACCAACAGCCATTTGCTGACGGCGAAAATAGCCTGAAGAGCGACCGCCGATGAGCTTGATAACATATAGCATCACAACAAGCATAACTATAATAAGACAGGTGAGAGCCGGACTTATATAAAGCATCATAACGAAGATACCTATAACAGTTACAAGTGATGTGATTGTCTGTACAAGTCCTTGGCTGATTGCTTCACGAATAGTGTCAACATCATTTGTAAAACGGCTCATAAGCTCACCATGAGTATGAGTATCAAAATATTTAATGGGTAAATCCTGCAAATGCTCAAAAAGATCTTTTCTTAACACATTAAGTGTACCGTGAGAAACGTTAAGCATAAGTCGGGAATAGGTGTATTGCGCCAAAGCACCTAAAATATAAATCACGCCTAAAATGCAAAGATATTTTATAATTATCGTAAAATCCCTGCTACCTGTTGAAAGCATATTGCCAATTTCATTTATTATGGGCGTCAAAAGATATGTTCCTATAATATCAGCAATCGAACTGAAGAGAACGAGAACAAAAACAACCACAAGCAAGGCTTTTTTCTGTGTTACATAAGAAAGAAGTCTTAAAAGCGTTTTTTTGGTGTTTTTCGGTTTTTCAAATTTCATTCTGCCACCGGGTCCGGGTCCGTTTCCCTGAGGGCGTTTAACTTGTTTTTGTGCCATCTGACTTCCTCCTTTCTTATTGCTCCATTTTGCCTTCTTGCTGTGAAATATATACTTCCTTATATATTTCATTTCGGGAAAGCAATTCTTCGTGGGAGCCTATATCATTTATCTGCCCGTCATCAATAACGATAATTCTGTCTGCATGTTGAACAGAGTTTATCCTTTGGGCAATTATAATCTTCGTGGTGTCAGGTAAGAGATTTTTCATGCCCTCTCGGATTTTTCCGTCAGTTGCGGTATCAACTGCACTTGTTGAGTCATCAAGAATAAGAATTTTCGGGTTTTTGAGAATAGCACGAGCTATGCAAAGTCGTTGCTTCTGACCGCCCGAAACATTAACACCGCCCTGACCTAAATCTGTCTGGTAGCCATCCGGAAAGTTCATAACAAAATCATCTGCCTGAGCAATTTTTGCTGCAGCCCGGATTTCTTCAAAGCTTGCATTCTCATTACCCCAACGTAGGTTCTCTTCAATGGTTCCGGAGAAAAGTACATTGGTCTGAAGCACCATAGAAACATTATCGCGAAGATTATGAAGCTTATAGTCTTTAACATTTTTTCCGCCAACAAGAACTTCGCCGAGTGTTGTGTCGTAAAGTCTGGGAATAAGCTGAACGAGAGATGATTTTGCGCTACCTGTTGAGCCGATGATACCTATAGTTTCGCCTGATTTGATTGAAAGATTGATGTCTTTAAGAACCTCGCGTCTTGCATTTTTTCCGTATTTGAAGGATACATTCTTGAATTCAATGCTTCCGTCAGAAACAGTAAGGCTTTCATCTGCATTTTCATCGTCAATATGCGGTTTTTCTGTGAGTACCTCATAAACGCGGTCCATAGATGCCTTCGACATAACGGACATAACAAAAATCATTGAAATAAAAGAAAGTGATATAAATATTTGTTGAATATATGTTATGAAGCTCATAAGGTCGCCTAAGAACATATTGCCTTCCAGAATAAGATTTGAGCCAACCCAGAGAATAAGAATAATGCAGGTATAAATAGAAACAGACATTATGGGTCCGTTAAAAATTATAAGTTTTTCTGCAAAGATTGATGCGTCCTTCAATTCGTCATTGGAAATTTTAAATTTGTCCTTTTCGTGTTTGGCGCGGACGAAAGCCTTAACAACTCTTACCGCAATGAGATTTTCCTGAATAAATGTATTGAATCTATCGTATTTTTTAAACATTCTTTTAAAGCGCTTATGGGCTTTTACGCCAATAAAAAGAATAAGAAAAAGCATAACAGGGGCAACACACATAAAAACGAGTGACAGCTTTTTGTTTATGCTGAATGCCATAACAATTGCCATTGAGAACATGAGGGGAGAGCGCACAAACATACGCACCGCCATCATAAAGGTGTTCTGAATCATTGTTATATCGGTTGTCATTCGTGTAATAAGTGAGCCGGTTGAGAATTTATCAATGTTTGAAAAAGAATAATCCTGAATTTTCTTGAAAATTCCGAAGCGTAATTCTGCACCAAAGCCCATACCTGCTTTTGCAGCGAAAAATGCTGCTGCCGCACCGCAAGCAAGAGAGATACAAGCCATAATAATCATTAGTGCACCAACGGAAACGATAAGGTCTGTTCCGACTTTATTTCCAAAGCCTAAGGAAATGAGACTTTCGGCTATGAAGCTATCCTTGCTTTCAAGGGGTTGACCACTTATTCCACAGTCAATAATTACTGACATAAGAAGAGGAATTACAACCTCAATAAGAACTTCTAAAACAATTGAGAGAGGAGAGAGTATGGCGTAAACTTTATATTTACCGGCGTAACTCATAAGTTTTTTAATCATTTCCTGCTTCCTCCTTTGAATTTTTTTCATTTTTTTCGATTTCTGCTTTCATCTGACAATTTGTGAGGTTTTCCGTATCCAGATTATTGTATAATCGCTGAAGATAGTTGCACAGCATTTTACATTCTTCCTCTGAAAAATCATTAAACATTTTTTTATCTGTTTCATCGCAGTTTCTTCGGAATTCATTTAAAACTGAAATTCCGCTTTCTGTAAGAGAAAGGCGATTCTTTCTGATATCATTTTTATCACTTGTACGATTTACAAATCCGCTTTTCTCAAGTCTTTTTATTGATGTGGCAACACTTGCCGGGGAAATATGCAGACTGTCGGCAAGCTCTTTTTGTGTGCACAGGTGGTTTTCTTTTATGTACTCTAAAATCATCGGTTGCCCATAATACAAACCTGCTTTTTGAGCGGCTTTTGTTATGTGGTAACGATGGATTAGCGAAGTGGAAATAAGCTTGTGAACCAATTCCCTGTATTCCATTTGTATATAACCTCCGAAAATAGTTAAACGTTTAATTATACAGTAGAATATAATACCATTTTTTTTAGATTTATTTTTACAAAAAAGAATAATAAAGCAAAAAGTTTATAGTTTTACAAACCGTTAATAATTAGAATTTTTAAGGTTTTTACAATTTACGAAGCTTGTAAAGTGACAGTTTATACAAAAACATTGTGCATATTCAACAAATGGTTCTGGGAAAATTTAACTGCTGTTTGAACAAAATATATCAAAATTCTCTTGAAATGATTTTTAGAATTTGATATTATTACATTGATATAATGTAAGTACGTTTGTGAGGTGTGGAAGTGAAAAAAGAGAAAACTAATGATTACAATGATTTTCCGCTATATGTGTTTCATCAGGGGAAAAACTTTAAGGCACAGGATTTCCTGGGTGCGCATAAGGTCGAAGATGGTAAATATGTTTTCAGGGTGTGGGCTCCAAATGCAACCGGAATTTTCGTAACAGGAACTTTTAATGATTGGAGCGAAGAAGCTGCGCCGATGTACCGCCTTAATGATGGTGGTGTTTGGGAAGTTTATGTTGGGGGTGTTAAAAATTTTGATGCCTATAAATATATTATTTATACTCAGACCGGCAGAAAGCTTTACAAAGCAGATCCTTATGCGATTCATGCAGAAACCCGACCGGGCACAGCCTCAAAGATTTTTGAAGGCAATTATAAATGGGGCGATGGTGCTTGGCTGAAAAAGCGAAAGACTTCAAGCGTTTATTCGTCGCCTGTTAATATTTATGAGGTTCATCTGGGCTCTTGGAAGCGTTACGATGATGGGAACACCTTGAGTTACAGGGATTTAGCAAAAGAGCTTGTTGAATATGTGAAAGATATGGGCTATACCCACATTGAGCTTCTGCCTGTGTCAGAATATCCCTTTGATGGCTCTTGGGGGTATCAGGTAACAGGTTATTTTGCAGTGACATCCCGCTATGGCACTCCTGATGATTTTAAATATTTTGTTGACCAATGTCATAAAGCAGGAATAGGTGTGATTGTGGATTGGGTGCCTGCCCATTTTCCGAAAGATGCCCATGGACTTGCGGAATTTGACGGAACACCTTGCTATGAATATGCGGATATTCGAAAGGGTGAGCATATCCAATGGGGAACAAAGGTGTTTGATTTCGGAAGAAACGAAGTTCAGAGCTTCCTTATTTCAAATGCTTGCTTCTGGTTTGACGAATATCACGTTGATGGTCTGCGTGTTGATGCGGTGGCATCAATGCTGTATCTTGATTACGGCAGAGATGATGGCCATTGGATTGCAAATGCAAACGGCGGTAATGAGAATTTAGAAGCAGTTGCATTTCTCAAGCAACTTAATGAAACTGTTTTTACTGAGCACGGCGATGTTATGATGATGGCGGAAGAAAGTACATCATGGCCAATGGTATCAAAGCCCGTTTATATGGGCGGTTTAGGTTTTAATTTCAAATGGAATATGGGTTGGATGAATGACATTCTCAAATACTTCTCTCTTGACGGTATTTTCAGAAAATTCAACCATGACCTGATAACCTTCTCTTTCTTCTATGCTTTTAGTGAGAATTTTGTGTTACCCATTTCGCATGATGAAGTGGTTCACGGAAAATGTTCTCTTATAAATAAAATGCCCGGTAATTACAACGAGAAGTTTGCAGGGGTAAGAGCATTTCTGGGTTATATGTATGCTCATCCCGGGAAAAAACTTCTTTTTATGGGAAGCGAGTTTGGTCAGTTTATTGAATGGGACTATAAAAAAGGACTTGATTGGCTTCTTCTGGATTACGAAATGCATGTTTTGTTGCAGGACTATGCACGAGAACTTAATAAATTTTATAAAAAGAATTCTCCTCTTTGGGAAGTTGACTATAGCTGGGAAGGCTTTAATTGGATTGTCAGCGACGACAACACTAACTCTGTTATAGCTTTTGTAAGAACCGATAAAGAGGATGAAAAGGTTGTTGCAGTCTGCAATTTCACACCCGTATTAAGAAAAGATTACAAAATCGGTGTTCCTGAGGGTGAAAGCTATGAGCTTGTTTTCAATTCTGACGATAAAAAATTTGGCGGCACGGGTGAAAAAATAAAGAAAACCTATAAAATAAATGACGGCGAAATGCACGGCTATAATCAGTACATTGAACTGACTTTGCCCCCTATGACGACCCTCTATTTTAAACAGAAAAAAGCAAAAAAACCGTCGAATAAAAAAGCAAAAATTTAAATTTTATATATAGGAAAGGAATGTAAAGAAAATGGCAAAAAAGAATGAATGTATTGCAATGCTTCTTGCAGGCGGTCAGGGCTCCCGTCTTGGCGTTCTTACAAAAAACATTGCAAAGCCTGCTGTTCCCTACGGCGGTAAGTACAGAATTATTGACTTCCCCCTTTCAAACTGTGTGAACTCCGGTATTTATACCGTTGGTGTTCTCACACAGTATCAACCTCTTGAACTTAATGATTACATCGGCAACGGTGGTCCTTGGGACCTTGACCGTGCAAATGGTGGCGTTCATATTCTTTCACCCTATCAACAGATTGAGGGTACAGAATGGTATAAGGGCACTGCTAACGCAATTTATCAGAATATTCAGTTTATTGACAGATATAATCCCGAATATGTAGCAGTTCTTTCGGGTGACCACATCTATAAAATGGACTATGCAAAAATGCTTCAGTTCCATAAGGAAAAAGATGCTGCTTGCACAATCGCTATGCTTGAAGTTCCGTGGGAAGAGGCATCACGTTTCGGTCTTATGTTTGTTGATGATGACGGCAGAATTACCGCCTTTGAAGAAAAACCCAAGAATCCCAAGAGCAACAAGGCTTCAATGGGTGTTTATATGTTCACATGGGAGAAGCTGCGTAAATATCTTATTGATGATGAAGCAGATCCCGATTCCTCAAACGACTTTGGTAAAAATGTTATTCCTGCAATGCACGAAGCAGGTGAAAGACTTTTTGCTTATGGCTTCGATGGCTATTGGAAGGATGTTGGAACAATTGACTCTCTCTGGGAAGCAAACCTTGATTTGCTTAATCCAAAAGCGAATATTGATTTATCAGATAATAGCTGGAAGATTTATGGCAGAGGTGCGGTTACAGCTCCCCAGTATGTTTCCGACAAAGCAGTAATTGAAAATTCACTTGCTGCAGAGGGTTGTGAAATTGAGGGTAAAGTTGATTATTCGGTTCTCTTCTCCAATGTTACTGTTGAAGAGGGTGCTTTTGTTGATTATTCAATTGTTATGCCCGGTGCAGTAATTAAAAAAGGTGCCGTTGTTCAGTATGCAATGGTTGCGGAAAATGCAGTCATTGAAGAGGGTGCGGTAGTTGGTGAAAATCCCGAAAAATGTGATAACCTTGAAAATTGGGGTGTCAGCGTTGTTGGTGCAGGTGTTACAGTTGGCAAAAACGCAAAAGTAAAAGCACAGTCAATGATTTCAGAAGATGTTAAGGAGGGCGAAACAGTATGATGCCGAAAAATGTTCTGGGAATTATTTATTCCAATTCTTACGATTCCTCTTTAGGTGCGCTTACAGCAAGGCGCACAATGGGTTCAGTTCCATTTGGCGGCAGATACCGCCTTATAGACTTTGCTCTTTCAAACCTTGTTAACTGCGGTGTTACAAAGGTTGGTGTTATTGCTAATAGTAATTTCCATTCTCTTATGGATCATGTTGGTAGTGGCAGACCTTGGGACCTTTCAAGAAAGGTTGATGGTCTTTATATGCTTCCTCCTTTTACTCCGGGAGCTACAGAGAGCGGTGACAGAATTGATACCCTTAACAGAATAATGGAATTTATTGCAACGTCAAAGCAGGAATATGTTCTTCTTATGGATACTAATGTTGTTTGCAATATAGATTTATCAAGACTTTTCAGTTTTCATGCAGGCAAAAATGCAGATATTACTATTGCATATGCTAATGGTAAGGCTCCTAAGCTTGGAAAAACAATGGCTCTTACTCTTGATGAGGACGGCAAAGTTACAAATGTGGGTATTGATGTTAAGACTGAAAGCGACATTAACTATTCAACAAATATCATTCTTATAAGAAAGGCTCTTCTTGAAAGACTTATTGGCGATGCAGAAAGCTATGCCTATACAAGCTTTGAAAAAGATCTTATTCAGAAAAATGTTTCTCACCTTAATATTTATGGTTATAAGGTTGATGAGTGGACCCGCACAATTGACAGTATGGAAAGCTATTTTGATGCAAATATGGCTCTTCTCGAGAAAAATTGCAGAAAAAATCTGTTCCGTGCAGATGCACCCGTTTATACAAAGGTGCGTAACGATATGCCCGTTATTTACGGTATCACTTCAAAATGCGAGAATTCTCTTATCGCAGATGGTTGCCAGATTGAAGGTACTGTTAAAAACAGTATCATTTTCAGAGGTGTCAGAGTTGCAAAGGGTGCAGTTGTTGAGAATTCAATTCTCATGCAGGATGCCTTTGTTGGCGAAGATGCAAAGCTCAATTGTGTAATTATGGATAAAAACACAGTTATCACTCCCAAGAAAACTCTCAGCGGAGATAAGAGCTACCCCTTATTCGTGGGCAAGGAAATTGTTATCTGATAAAAATCTGTTTTGATTGTGAGGTGTTAATATGGCAGTTTGTCCCATTTGCGGTTGCAAAACCGAAGAGTTGGATTTTGTTGAAAGAAAAATAACCGATGCAGATTGCAAGGTTTGTTCTTTTTGCAATCGTCAATTAAATGCACTTGATGCTACTCAGGAGCCTACTGAAGCACAGTTGAGATGGCTTGATGCTGTTATCGGGAAAGATGTACCTGAAAGAGCAGATGAAATTTTATCCTCTCTTAAAACCATTCGTTCGCGCTATCCGGAAAAAGAAATAATACAGCCTGCCACACCGGCACAGTCAAAAATAAATGTAGTGCAACAAGCTTCTGTAAAAAAACATGGTGAAAATTATACAGAGGATGAAGTAATAAGCGATTTGCAAAAACGTATTACGGCGCTGGAAAATGAGCTTCGGGCAATGAAGAGAAAGCAGATGATAAAAACAATAATTGAATTAGGGGCACCTTTTGCACTTCTCATATTATTGGTTATTGTGGTTTTGTCTTCAGGCTTTATTGAGAATATTAAGGCGATTTTTGATATGGCGGGAGTTGCACTTTAAATTCAGATTTAACGGAGGTTTATTATATGAAAGTTTTATATGCTGCAAGTGAAGCCCTTCCTTTTATAGCAAGCGGCGGTTTAGCAGATGTTGCCGGTTCTCTTCCTCAGGCGTTGAGAAAAAGGCTTATCGGTTGCAGAGTTGTTATGCCTCTTTATGACGGAATAAAGCAGGAGCTTAAGGACTCAATGAAGTTTATAACAAATATTTCTGTTCCTGTTGCCTGGCGCAGACAGTATTGCGGAATATTTGAAGCAAGAGCAGGTGGAGTAATTTACTATCTTCTTGATAACCAGTATTATTTCAAGAGAGATTCACTTTATGGCTTCTATGACGATGCTGAAAGATTTGCTTTCTTTGCAAGAGCGATTCTTGAAATTATTCCTCACATTGATTTCAAGCCTGATATTATTCATTGTAATGACTGGCAGACTGCGCTCACTCCTCTTTATTATAGCACAATGTATGCAAATCAACCGGGCTATGAGAATATAAAAACTGTTCTTACAATTCACAACATTCAGTATCAGGGTGTTTACGGTGAAGAGCTTATTGATAATGTTGTGGGTATTGACCACGCTCACAAAAATCTCATAGAATATGATGGTGCAGTTAACCTTATGAAAGCGGGTATTGAATGCGCTAATGCGGTTACAACTGTTAGCCCGTCCTATGCAAAGGAAATTCTTGATCCCTGGTATTCTCATGGTCTTGACACAATTCTTCGTGAAAGAAGCTATAAATTACGCGGTATTCTTAACGGCATTGATGTTGAAAACTATAATCCTGAAACAGATAAGGATGTTTTCAAGAATTATTCAGTTGAAAATATGCGTGGAAAAGCAGTCAATAAAAGAGAACTCCAGAAGCTTTTGGGGCTTCCGGAGAGAAAAGATACTCCCGTTATGGGGATGGTTTCAAGACTTGTTTCTCACAAAGGTCTTGACCTTTGCAAGGCTGTTCTTGATGAATTACTTGCAACAACTGATATTCAGCTTGTTGTTCTCGGCTCGGGCGATTATCAGTATGAAGAGTTCTTCAGAGGACTTGCACAGCGTTATCCCGATAAAGTAGGTCTTTGCCTTGGCTTTATTCCGGATTTGGCAAGAAAAATTTATGCCGGTAGCGATATGTTCCTTATGCCATCAAAAAGTGAACCTTGCGGTCTTTCCCAGATGGTTGCTCTTCGCTATGGTTCAATCCCGATTGTCCGTGAAACAGGCGGCCTTCGCGATTCTGTTACAGATAGCGGAGATAATATGGGTAACGGTTTTGTATTCTCATCATACAATGCTCACGATATGCTTCATGCCATAAGACGTGCTGTTGAGGGTTATCAGGATCAAAAAGGTTGGTCAATCCTTGTTAAACGCGCAATGGAAAGCGATAACAGCTGGGGCAAATCTGCTAATGAATATATTAAAATGTATAAAGAAGTTTTGAAGGGTTAAGAAATTTCTTTTATAGAGTTTGCCATTTTACTTAACAGACTTTCAACTCCTTTTATGACGGCCTCGATACTCTTGGGTTCGGGGCCGCCGTAACGTCTTGCGTTTACGGTTTTTTCAGGGAAGTCATCAAGATAAGCTTCTACAAGGGAAAGGCAAACGGCTTGAGCATATTTAGGCGGGAGAGAAAACCATCTTTTAGGAATATAACCCTTTTGTGCGGCAGCAAATAGCGTTCTGTAAATTGTTGTAGCGTAGAGGATGTCGGCGCATTCTCCGGCTTGGAAAGAACCGGCATTCATTCTTTCGTGGGTCATAATAGCTGCACGGTAAATTGAGTTTGTATTGAAAACCGAGTCTTCTTCCCGGTCTTCAAGAGCTGCTGAGTTAAGTCCGGAACGGCTGTTTGTTATGCCTAAAATATAGTCAGTTGTAACATTATAGTATTCTGCTGCTTTGCATAAAAAGGCTAAACTGTATTCACGAATGCCCTTTTCGTAATGAGATAAAAGTGCTTGGGAAATTCCCAGATCTGCTGCAGCATCTTTTTGACTTAAGCCTTTTTCTGTGCGCAGCTCAACTAATCTTTCGTTAAAATTTGTATTCATATTAACCCCTCATAAAATTTAAATTATACGATTTGTATAATAATATACACTATCTTACAGGAGAAATCAATGAAAACTTATACAATTCATTTAATCCGTCATGCTCTCACAAAAGGAAATATTGAGGGTAGATACATAGGTCAGACCGATGAAGAGCTTTGTCAGGAAGGATTAAATCAACTTGAAGTAATGAAAAGAGATTATGATTATCCCGCAACAGATGTTGTGTTTTCAAGTGGTTTAAAGCGCTGTATTCAGACAGCAAAAATTCTGTATCCTGATAAAACACCTATTGAAATGAGAGGCTTTGAAGAGTGCGACTTCGGTGAATTTGAAGGCCATACTGCCGATGAATTAGAACGTTATGAGGAGTTTTCACAGTGGCTTTCGGGCGGTGAGGATGCTTGCCCTCTTAACGGAGAAAGTAATTCTGAATTTGCAACAAGAGTTTGTGATTGTTTTGCAAAAACTGTGGATGGTATGATAAAAACCGGTACAAGAACTGCAGCGATTATTACACATGGTGGTGTAATGATGAGTATTCTTGCGGCTTTCGGTGTGCCCGAATTACCAATGACAGAATGGCTTTGTCCTTCTTGTTGCGGTTATACAATCCGTATAACTCCATCCCTTTGGAGCGCAACGAGAAAATTTGAGGTAATAAGCGAAATACCGGCAGAGCCTTTGACAGCAGAGCAGGAAGAACAATTATGGGATTATTATGCAGATGTTCCCGAGGATGAAGATATCGATTGGGACAGTATGTCTGATGATGATTTTAAATTGGTTTGAGGTGAGTTAAATGTCAGATTATAGAATTTTTGCAAACCACGCACATCTTTTTCCAAAAAACACAAAGCCCAATGGAGATATAGACACATTGAAATCTATTCTGGATGAATGTGAAATTGAGGGTGCTGTTTGCTTTTCACCATTCTGGCATCAGATGGATATGTATGCTCATACAACAGGGCAAAATCCTTGTGAATGGGTGGCAAATGCTCTTAAAAATGAACCTAATCTAGTTGGCTTCGGTACAATAGATTTTGACAGAACAGACTTAAAAGAGCAAGTAAAAAAAATAAAGGCTTTAGGTCTTTACGGAATAAAAATTCACCCTGCTGCGCAAGAAGTGAATGTTGCGGGTCAGGAGCTTTTTCAGGTCTATGAAGAAGCAGAAAAGCAAGGACTTTTCTTGTCCTTTCACACAGGTCTTCATTGGCATAGAATTGCGGATTATCAAATGCTTTTGTTTGATGAGGTTGCATATAATTTCCCCAAGCTTCGTTTTAGTATGGAGCATATGGGTGGTTACAGTTTTTTTAAAGAGGCTTTGCTTGTTATGAATAATAACTCCAGAGGAGAGTTTGACAGGGTTTTTGCAGGCTGGACAAGCATTGCAATGGAAAAGGATGAATTAGGTAATGTGCGCAGAGGTGCATGGTCAATTACGGATGAAGAGCTTTGCGATTTAATTTATCAGACAGGACCCAAACGGAGTGTTTTCGGTCTTGACACACCCTATAAAGATGCAAAAATGATAAAAGAATCTATTGAAAGAATAAAAAACCTCCCCATAAGCGAGGAGGCGAAATGTGGTATTCTTGGTGATAATCTTAGACAAATTTTGTTTAGTTAAAAGTGAAGAGTGAATAGTGAAGAGGTTCGGGGAAGCATAGCTTCCAAACATTATAACAAGCTCAAAGCGGAAAGGTGTAAAAGCTTTTCCGCTTTGGGCTTGAATTTGCATCGCAGCAACCTTGTGAGTTGAATTCACTATAACACAGAAGTGTTTTTGATAACACGGATTTGTGTGATTTGTTACACTTATGGCAAATAGTATTGAATTAGGGAGATTTACTATGAGTGTATATGTGTACCCAAGAGTACGAGATTTGCTTGAAGATGCAGATTGGACACAAGAACAAGTTGCAATAATGTCAGGAAAGCAAACAACAACTTACAGAAGATGGGAGTCGGGAGAAACAGAAATCCCAACACACATTATAAAGAAACTTTGTGAGATTTACAATGTTTCAGCCGACTATATGTTGGGTTTTAGTAACGAAAAAAACGTCCCAAAATATAATCGGCTTTGCCCCTAAATTTTGCATTTTTCATTTTCAATTTTGCATTAAAAACGGCATTCCTGCCGTTTTTAATAAATCATATCAGCAGTTGTCCAGTTTTTGAGTATTTCAAGCTGGTCAGTAGCTTCTTTCTTTGCACCGTCTAAATCGTGGTCGCGATAGTTACCGCATTCAATTGCACTTACACCCGGCACATCGCCCTCAAATTTTGAAATGAACTCAAGGGCTTCCTGAGTGAGCTTGAGCGCCTCTGCATGGGTCATACCTGTTGTGAGGAAATAAAATCCCGTTCTGCAACCCATCGGTCCGAAATAAATTATGTTGCTTTTGAATTTACTGTTTCTTACAAACGTTGCAAAAAGATGCTCAACCGTATGAATGGCGGCATTTTCCATAACATCTTCCACATTAGGACGGCGGGTTCTTATGTCATATGTGATGACCTCTCCATCGATTCTGGAGATATACATACCCCTTAAAAGTTTTGTATGGTCAACATTGAAACTATCAATTCTTTCCATTGATTTTTTTTCCTCCCGTGCTTTTTTCTGTTTGTTTTCGTTATTTCTTATTGTCTTAAAAAAGTCTGTCAGAATTTCTGCGCATTCGGCTTCCATAAAGCCACCTATATAGATGGGTCTGAAGCTAAAATTCGAATTGAAAAGGTTAACAACAGAACCGCAAGCTCCATTTTTTTTATCATAAGCTCCGAAAACAACTTTTTTAATTCGTGAGTTTATTATTGCGCCTGCACACATAGGGCATGGTTCAAGGGTAACATAAAGCTCACATTCCCATAGCCGCCAACCACCCAAGCGATTGCAGGCCTCATTTATGGCTTCAATTTCAGCATGGCATAAAGCGTTTTTGCTTTTTTCGCGGCGGTTTCTGCCTCTTCCGATAATTTTATTTCCAATTGTAACTACTGCACCTACAGGGACTTCGCCCTCTTCTGCAGCTTCTTTGGCAAGGCGTAATGCCTCAGTCATAAATTCATAATTTTCCATATCAGAAAGTTGGTGGAGTTGTTGATAGTTGCGATACAGCTTGTATTACATAAAGAATAATCGCAATTATCATAATAGGCGATGAGTTGAACTTAACAAATTTTTCAAAAACCGGCATATCATTCATCTGTCCGTTGTTACTTGAAAGCTTATCACTTCTGTAGTGTGTTAGATACATAATAAAAGCGAGAATGCCGAGAACAATTCCGATAGCAGAACCTGCATAGAAGAAAGTGTTTGAAGCATATTCATCAAAATAATAAATCAAAGCAGAGGAAGCGGCTGACATAGCGTTCATAAGTCCGTGAATAATAATACCAGTCCACAAGCTTTCTGTTGCAATTACTGCATAGCCTATTACCAAACCGCAAAGGAAAGCGAAAGGCATCTGAACTGCATTCCCGTGGAAAACGCCAAAAACAAAGGCGGATGTGACAATGGCAAAAGCATCGCCATATTTTCTGAGGTTTTGCATAAGAACACCGCGCAAAGCAAATTCTTCAATAAGAGGGGGTACTATGGCAGAACCTATAAAAATCATTATAACATCAAGTGTACTGGAGGGATCTTCCAGAGCAGTATAGTCAGAATAAATTCCAATACCCTCGCCAAAAGCCCTTAAAAAGACGGTAAGATAGTTTGCAATAAGGCAACCGCCGAAGCCTGATAATACAAGCAAAAGTGTTTTCTGCTTATCTTTCGGAGGATTGAAGGGAATATTTACCGAAGGTTTAGTTTTTCTGAGGAATTTAGACCCTATTAAAAAAGCTCCTCCGACACTTATGGCAGAATAGAAAATACTGAAAGCACCTGCAAAAGTGAGGTTGTTTTCGTAAAGCTTATTAAAGGTGGGCAGAATCAGCAAAAAAGAGAGTATATACGAAAAAACTAACACAAATAAAAGGGTTAAACCTGTACCGGTTCCCAATCCTTTGATTGCTTTTTCATGCTGTCTGCGCTCATACATTTTTTTTCGTTGTTCTTCAAGGTATTGCGGGTTAAAAAAACTCTGCGGAGCACCGTAATGGTATTGAGGGGCGTTACCTGGTGCAGTGGCATTGTATATATCAGATGGAGTAGAAGTGTTTTGTGTGTACCCTTGAGGAAAAGTGTTAAAAGATTGTCCGGTTGGGTCAGGGTTAGGAGTAGGTGTGTAATCCATAGCAATTCCTTTCATTAAAAATCTGTATTCTAATAAATTATAACAACTCTTGACGTAAATATCAACTCATAAATTGTGTCTGTGAGATGAATTTTTACAATATGTAGTGTTGCGAAAAATGTTAAAACAATGTATAATTTAGTAGATTTATTTAGTTAAATTTAAGGATGATTATTAATGATGAATAAAACTACACACAGACTTAAAATTGCAGGAGAGGAATACAGAATTGTATCTGAAGAATCTGCTGAATATATGAGTGAATTGGCTCATGAAATTGATTTGAAAATGGCAGATATTTTAAGGGGTGCCCGTGTATCCACAACACAAGCTGCAGTTCTGGTTGCTTTGCAGTATGCTGACGAAGCAAAGAAAAACAGCGGAACTACAGATAATCTTCGCATGCAGCTTAAAGAATATCTTGAGGATGCTGCAAAAGCAAAAAGTGAACGCGATTTTTATAAAAGAGAACTTGACAGAATTAAAGCTATCAACAATACAGAAGATAAAACAGGCGGACTTTGGAGATAATTATGGAAGTTTTAAAAATCAAAAGGGTTAAAGATAATGCAAAATTACCTACAAGAGCAACATCGGGTAGTGCAGGTCTTGATTTGTATGCATGTATCGATGAACCAATCACTTTGAATAAGGGTGATAAAGCTGTAATCCCTACCGGAATTGCAATTGGTCTTGATGACCCGCACTATGCGGCGTTTATTCATTCAAGAAGCGGCCTTGCAATTAAGAACGGAATAGCTCTTCTTAACTCAGTAGGTGTTATTGACAGCGACTATCGCGGAGAGGTTTGTGTTGGTGTAATTAAGCTTACCGAAGAGCCGTACACAATCCAGCCCTTTGAAAGAATTGCTCAAATGGTTATTAAGCCCGTTGAATTGCCTGAAATTGTTGAGGTTGAAGAATTAGATGAAACTGACCGGGGAGCAGGTGGCTTCGGGTCAACAGGGAAGAAATAATGAGTACAACTATTGCAGCAATTGCTACCGCTCAGGCGGCAGCAGGATTAGGAACAGTAAGATTATCGGGAGAAAACGCTCTGTCAATTGCAGACAGAGTTTTTTCGGCTGTTTCGGGAAAAAGCTTGACAGATGCAAAAGGCTATACTGCATATTACGGAAAGGTTCACGACGGAGAAACTGAATTGGATGATGCAGTAGCCCTTGTTTTCCGCGCGCCTAAAAGCTATACAGGTGAAGATGTTGTGGAGTTAAGCTGTCATGGTGGGCTTTTTATTCTTCAAAGAGTTCTTCGTGCGGTGTTCAATGCAGGTGCAGTTGCCGCAGAGGGGGGCGAATTCACAAAAAGAGCTTTTCTCAACGGTAAAATGGATTTGTCTGAAGCGGAAGCGGTAATGTCTTTGATTTCTGCCTCAGGCGAAGAGGCAAGAGCAGCAACATTGAATGCTCTTGACGGTGCATTGAGCAGAGAAATTGGTGAGTGCAGAGATGAGCTTGCAAGAACTGCCGCATTTCTTGCAGCATGGGTTGATTATCCTGACGATGAAATCCCCGAGCTTTCTGACTCTCAGATGACAACGACGCTGACAGATGTTAAGGAGCGCCTTGAAAAACTTCTTGGTGGATTTGATGCAGGTCAGGCTATTCTTGAAGGTATAGATACTGCTATTGTGGGCAGACCCAATGTAGGTAAATCAACCCTTTTAAATGCCCTTTCAGGAAGAGAAAGAGCTATTGTTACTTCTGTTGCAGGAACTACTCGTGATGTTCTTGAAGAAACTGTCAGATTGGGTAATATCACACTTCGTCTTGCAGATACTGCGGGTATCAGAAGCGATACAGACGATGAAATAGAGAAGATTGGTGTTGTAAGAGCAAAAGAACGTTTTGAAAGAGCAAGCCTTGTTTTTATGGTTCTTGATGCAGAGCAGGTCTTGTCCGAAGACGATAAAGAGCTTTTGAAGCTTTGCAAAAATAAAAATTCAATCATAGTAATCAACAAGACAGATAAAGAAAAAACACTGTCACGAGAAAGCGTGAAAGCGTTTTCAGATAATGAAAATATTGTTGAAATTTCTGCTAAAAACCGCAAGGGTATTGATGAACTTACGGCTACTGTGGAAAGAGTTGTAGGAACAGCGGGATTCGACCCGTCAGCGCCTCTTATTACCACTGAAAGACAGAGGGATTGCGTTGTTAAAGCAGTTGAGCATCTGGTAGAAGCGCTTGATGGTCTTTCAATGGGAATAACCCCCGATGCTACTAATGTTTGCATCGATTGTGCCGTTGAAAATCTTTGTGTTTTAACAGGTGAAAAAGCAACAGAAACCATTGTTAATGAGGTCTTTAAGAATTTTTGTGTAGGAAAATAAAAAGGTGGTAAAACCGCCTCAAAAATTAGTATTTATAATTTCTTTTATGAAATTTTCGGTTGGGTAATCCATAATTATCCAACCGTATTTTTTTGCTTTTTGCAGTGTTATATTGGCAAGTTTTTTGTTAATATATTTTGCGCTCATCTTTGGGTTGAAAAACGGCGTTGAACAAGAGAAAAAAGTGATTAAAATGTCTTCTGCTTCAGGTGTTTTTTTTATGAAAGGAGCTACTGCTAAATCCCACTTCTTATGCGGGGTTAATCCGTATAAATCCTGGACGGTAAACGTTTTTCCGGTTAATGTTCCATCGCGGCCTAAAAGTTCGGCAACTTCATAAACTCTTTCAACATTTTCTTTCTGGTATACCCATGTTGAAAGGTTCAATCCTGTGTTTAAATCCGTATAGTTTCCGTTGTTTTTATCAATGTTATCACGATTCAAAAGAACAATTTTTCCTCTGACTTCTTTAAGCGTCGGCACACGATTTTCTTTGTACCAGATAGTGTCATTTTGAAGGTAGTTTTCAAAAAAAGTGTCAAAGGTTTCTTCTTGATTTGCTCCGTTGTCTCTTTTGTAACTCAACAAGATTGTTTCCGAAGGATTCTGCGAAAGAAAGCTTTTGCAGTCGTTGATAACCGTCTCAAGATATAGCTTTTCTCTTTTGTTTTCGGGGTTTTTGCAGTCTGCAATATCGTGTACAACTTTTAATTTATTATTTTCTTTTTCAACACGAATATCAAGAAAACGAACACCTGAAATTAACTGCCCTGTAATACTTTTATTCTGACATTTTGAAAAATAACTCATTTGGGCGCAACAGGTACCACTATCGTGTGTGCCGGGTAAGTTTATATCTGATAGCAAATAATTGTCAGCAAGGTTTTTCATCCAACTTTTCATAAAACATCACCTTTTTAAAAATAAAAAGCATCCAAGGGGATGCTTTTATTTCGCGCCATCAAAACTGAAAACCACAAAAATTGTTTGGAAAATTATTTTTAAATCCATAACAAGAGAACGTTTTTCAATGTATTCCATATCGAAGTAAATCTTTTCTTCAGGCTTTAAATCATATCCACCATTAACCTGCGCGTGGCCTGTAAGCCCGGGTACAACAAGCAGACGATGTTTAAAACCATGAATGTATTTTTCAAACTCATTATAAAAGCATTCTCTTTCGGGGCGTGGCCCTACAAAAGACATCTTTCCTGTGAAAATACACCATAATTGGGGAAGTTCGTCGAGCCTGGTTTTTCGTAAAAATTTTCCGATTTTTGTTATTCGCGGATCATCGTCACCTTCACTCCACTGTGCACCATTAATTTCAGAATCCTTTATCATGGTCCGGAATTTGATGATGTTGAAAGGTTTACCATTTTTTCCTAATCTTTCTTGTTTATAAATTGCACCGCCTTCTGAATCCAATCGTACAATTACGGCAATTACTGCCATAGGAATACATAAGAAAACAAGAGAAAAAAGGGAAACAACAAGATCAAATAACCGTTTCGTGATTGAATAGAATATACTCTTCTGAACGTTTTGTGGTTCATCAATAAAATATTCATCGGTTATTTCGTAAGGAATGATGGTTTGTGTGGGAGCTTTATCAAGAATTTGATTTTCAGTAACAGTAGCCATTTAATCACTCTCATATAAACATACTCCTATGTATTTTAATACAGAGAAATGGATTTGTCAATTATTTAAATTTTGAAAAACAGCACTTTATATAATTATTGTTTATAAAAACATCAGTATATCAAAAATTAATCCTATTTTCCCGCTACAAATATCTTGCTTTTTTATATGTAATGTGGTAGAATTTACGATGTATAATTAGAGCAATATGGCTTGAAATCAAAGCCATTAATAAAAGGAAGTGTGAATTTTGGCTTTTATAAGAAAGTGCGGAACTTTTTTAAAAGTGCATATAGCAGGGGTGATGGTGACTTGCGATGTTATCTTTGCAGTGTTATCAATAGTTTTTTCTGCAATGCTAAAATATGATGCTACTATAAGACTTCCGGAGTGGTTTCTTTCCTATATTCTGCTGTTCTTTGCAGTTGACAGTATATTGACAGTGGGAGCTTTTTTTCTCACAAAGGTTTACAAGCGAATGTGGCAATACTTTATTGTGTCAGATTATGTAAATCTTTCTGCGAGCTTTTTCATCTCTAAGGTACTGGTGTTTTTATCATTTACGTTTGTGTGGATAGAAACCCCGAGAAATTTCATCACATGGTTTATGCTCTTTGTTATGCTTGAATTTGTTATGATTATGGCATTAAGAGGTGTTACTCTTTTAGGGTACAGATTTTGGCGTTTAAGGATTTTGGGTAATGGTACTGAAAAGCATTTGCGCAAAAAACGGGTGATGATTATTGGTGCCGGAAACGGAGCAAAAAGACTTATTGAAGAACTTCGCAGTGTCAAAAATCTGAATCGTTATAACATCGTTGCTCTCATTGATGATAATAAGATAAAGCACAGCAGTTATTTGTATGGAGTGAAGGTGTACGGTGGCAGGGATGCAATTGTAAAAGTGGCACAAGATTTTGATGTTGATGAAATTTTCTTTTCAATTTCTTCTGTAACAGAAAAAAACAAGAAAGAAATTCTGGAAATCTGCAATAAAACAGGTTGTGTGCTTAAAATTCTCCCTGGAATTTCTGACTTTGAAACTAATGAGGATTTCAAAATAAAAATCAGAAAAGTTGATTATACAGATCTTTTAGGCAGAGAACAAATTAAGCCCAATCTTACCAAGGTTTTTGAACTTCTTAAAGGTCACACTGTTCTTGTAACGGGTGGCGGAGGTTCTATAGGAAGTGAACTTGTTCGTCAGGTGGCAAAGAGCGGTGTTGCCAAAAGAATAATTATTTTCGATATTGCAGAGAATGGTGCTTATGAAATTCAACAAGAGATAAAAAGAAATTATCCGGATGTTGATTTGAGAGTTTTAATAGGTTCTATAAGGGATGAGAAACGCCTTTGTGAGATTTTTGAAGAATATAAGCCAAGCTTTGTGTATCATGCAGCGGCACATAAACATGTTCCTCTTATGGAGGACAGCCCTAAGGAAGCTGTCAAAAATAATATTTTTGGTACCTATAATCTTGCAAAGACTGCAGATAAATACGGTGTTAAACGTTTTGTTATGATTTCTACGGACAAGGCCGTTAATCCAACTAATGTTATGGGCGCAACAAAGCGCGTTTGTGAAATGATAGTTCAGTCATTTAATAAAATTTCTGAGACTGATTTTGTTGCGGTTCGTTTTGGTAATGTTTTAGGTTCAAATGGTAGCGTGATTCCGCTCTTTAAAGAACAAATTGAAAATGGCGGTCCTGTTACTGTTACTCACCCTGACATTATCAGATATTTTATGCTTATACCTGAAGCCGTGTCTCTCGTGCTTCAGGCAGGCGCTTATGCTAATGGCGGAGAAATCTTTATTCTTGATATGGGTTCACCTGTTAAAATTCGTGAACTTGCTGAAAACCTTATCAGACTTTCGGGACATATTCCCGGGGAAGATATTGAGATTAAATACACAGGTCTTCGAGATGGTGAAAAACTTTACGAAGAGCTTCTTATAAGTGAAGAGGGCATTCAGAAAACACAGAACGACTTGATTTATGTTGCAAGACCTATGGAATTTGATTCCGAAAGGCTTTTTGAAAAAATCAGTTATATGAGAGAAATTATGGAGGGCGCAACATCACGACAAATAGTTGATGTAATTAAAGAACTTGTTCCCACATTCATCCCTAATAATGATGCATATACCCTGGATACAAAGGACGAAGAAAGCACGGTATCCGTGTGATTTATAAAGAGTGAGGAATGATATGGGAAAAATATTGATTCTTGGCAACAAAGACAGGGACATTCTCAATTTTCGCCAGGAAATAATCGTAGAGTTGGCAAAAGAGCACGAAGTGCACGTTGTTTCGCCTGAGGGAGATTATGGAAACCAACTTGTTGAATTGGGTTGCACCCTTCACAATATTGCTCTTTCACGGCATGGTAAAAATCCTTTAGAAGAAATAAAGCTTTTTTTCAATTACTTGAAGCTCATAAAAAAATTAAAGCCTACGATGGTGTTCACATTCTCGATTAAACCCAATCTATATGGAAGTTTGGCTTGCAGAATATTAAAAACTCCTTGTGTTCCAAATATTACCGGTTTAGGTACTGCTTTAAATGAAGAAGGTTTGTTGAAGAAAATTTTACTCAAAATGTATAAGGTTTGTTTAGACAAAAGTTATATGGTGTTTTTTCAGAACACAGCCAATCTAACATATTTTAAAGAAAAAGGCTTTGTAAAAGAAAACTATGTACTGCTTCCGGGGTCGGGAGTTAATCTTGAAAGACATCCTTACGAAAAGTATCCAAGTGAAGACGGTATCATAGAATTCCTTTTTATGGGAAGAATAATGCGAGATAAGGGTGTCGGTGAATTCGTTTCCGCGGCTAAAGAAATTAAAGAAAAATATTCTTGCGCAAAGTTTAAAATGGTTGGAATGATTGAGCCGGATTACGAAAAAGAGTTTGAAACCCTTGAAGCAGGAAAATATGTGGAACTTTTTGGAATGAGCGATGATGTACATTCATTTATGAAAGAAGCCCATGTTGTAGTTGTTCCATCATACCATGAAGGTATGTCAAATGTGTCTCTTGAGGCGGCTGCAACTGGCAGACCTGTTATAAGCTCAAAAATCCCGGGATGTATGGAAATTGTTGATGACGGAATTACCGGGTTCAGTTTTGAGGCTAAAAATATACAGGCTCTTGTTTCGAAAATGGAAGAATTTATTGTTTTGCCTTTTGAAGCAAAAGAGAAAATGGGTATTAACGGTAGGAAAAAAATCGAACAACAATTCAACAGGGCATTTGTTGTTGCAGAATATGCAAAGATTGCAAAACAGAAATAAATATAAAATTTACGGTATATTTGAATGCTTCGATTTTGAAAGAAACGTAAAAAGGACAGCAAAAAATGAGAATTCTTATAATCGGATTTGCAAAAATTAAATATATGCCTTATTTGAACTTGTATCTTGACAATATTGATAGAGATAAGAATGATGTGGAGCTTCTCTATTGGGACAGAGATACAAGTATAGACAAAGCATTGCCCGGAAATGTTAAAGCCCATCGTTTTTTTGAAGCACTTTCGGATGAAGTTCCTAAGGTGGCTAAGATAAAAAGCTTTTTACATTTCAGAACCTATGCAAAATCTGTTATAAAAAAGGGATGCTACGATTTTATAATTGTGTTGACGACGGCTCCGGCAATTCTTTTAAGCGGTGTTTTGTTAAGTAAGTACAAAAATAAATACATTTTTGATTATAGGGATTACACTCTTGAAAAAATACCAATTTATAAAAAATGTGTTGAACTTCTGGTGAAGAATTCGCGCTTTACGGTGATAAGCTCTGAAAAGCATAAAATTTTTCTGCCCGATTCGCATAAAAT
Organism: Acutalibacteraceae bacterium; assembly: GCA_045604605.1. Lineage (GTDB taxonomy): Bacteria > Bacillota > Clostridia > Oscillospirales > Acutalibacteraceae > DTU089. Next base: position 44,060 of record JAZUOL010000023.1, read on the forward strand.
TCAAATTGCACATAACTTTATCAGCGCGTCTTTAAATCATAGAGACATAAAGACATCTATAGAGAAAGACAGAGCTAAACCAATACGATTTTCCTATTGGGGAGTTATACGAGACAAAGAAATAAATTTTTCTGTAATAAGAAAACTGGCAAATGACTCCCGTTTTGATGTCTGTTTTTATGGCAGAAAACAAAATACTGCGGAAAGTTTAGAGCAGTATTGCAAAGAGAACAACATAAAAAATGTTCGTTTTGCAGGCGAATATATAGAAAAAGACAGATATGAATTTGTTAAAGATACCGATTTGCTTTATAATCTTTATAGTGCAGACGGTACTGCCGGAATGGCAATGGGAAACAAATATTATGACGGAATAATTTTTTATCTGCCTCAAATATGTACGAAGGGCTCTTTTATGGGAGAGAGAGTTGAACAGTATCACATAGGTCTGGCGGTTGATCCCACCTCAGAAACTTTTGCTGACGATATTTATAACTACTACTTTGCTATTGATGAGGCGTCTTTCAGAGAAAGCTGTGATAGTGTTTTATCTGAAATAAAAAACGAATATGAAGTTGTAATTGAAAAAATCAACAAATTATTTAATGGAATCAATGCAGGCTGAAAATCTCAAAAGTTTTCGCTGGGCAAAAAATAAATTATTTATTTTAGGGAGAAATAAAAATGACACTTTATGACAAAATTTTGAAAAAAGAAGAAAAAATATCTCTTGTAGGTCTTGGTTACGTAGGTATGCCCATAGCTGTTGCTTTTGCAAAAAAAGTTGATGTTATAGGTTATGACCTTAATTCTAAAAAAATTGAGCTTTATAAAAGTGGAATTGATCCTACGAATGAAGTTGGTAATGATGTAATTGCAAACACAACAGTAGAGTTTACTTCTGATGAAACAAAACTTAGAGAAGCTAAATTCCATATTGTTGCTGTTCCTACTCCTGTTAACGATGACCACACTCCTGATCTTACACCTGTAGAAGGTGCATCAAGAATTGTTGGCAGAAACCTTACAAAAGGTTCAATTGTTGTTTATGAATCTACTGTTTATCCAGGTGTTACCGAAGATGTTTGTATTCCGATTCTTGAAAAAGAGTCTGGTCTTAAATGCGGTGTTGATTTTAAGGTTGGTTATTCACCCGAAAGAATTAACCCCGGTGATAAGGTTCACAGGCTTGAAACTATCGTGAAAATTGTTTCAGGTATGGATGAAGAATCTCTTGATATAATTGCAAAAGTATATGAGCTTGTTGTTGAAGCTGGTGTCCACAGAGCTGACTGCATAAAAGTTGCAGAAGCAGCAAAGGTTATTGAAAATAGCCAGAGAGATATTAACATTGCTTTCATGAATGAGCTTTCTATAATTTTCAACAAAATGGGAATAGATACAAAATCCGTTCTTGAAGCGGCATGTACGAAGTGGAATTTCCTTAAATTCTTCCCCGGTCTTGTTGGTGGCCATTGCATAGGTGTAGACCCTTACTACCTTACATATAAGGCAGAAATGATGGGCTATCATAGCCAGGTTATTCTTGCAGGCCGTCGTATAAATGATGATATGGGTAAATATGTTGCTGAAAATCTTGTTAAAAATCTTATTTCTGCAGATAAAGCTGTTAAGAATGCAAAGGTTGCAATTCTTGGATTTACCTTTAAGGAAAATTGCCCGGATACAAGAAATACGAGAATTATTGATATTGTTAATGAGCTTAAAGAATATGGAATTACTCCTGTGATTGCAGATCCTGAAGCAGATGCAGAGGAAGCAAAACATCTCTATGGTATCGAGTTTGTTGATATGAACACTATCAAGGATATGGATGCGGTTGTTCTTGCGGTGGCACATGATTGCTTCAAAAATCTTTCAATCGCTGATATGGATGCGTTCTTCTCAGATGGTCAGAATGTGCTTCTTGACATTAAGGGCTTGCTTAACAGAAAAGAATATGAAGCAGCAGGCTATTCGTATTGGAGACTTTAATTTTAAATTTTTAGGTGCTGATTACTATGGGTTACAAAGATTTGACCTTTCCAAAAGATTCGTTGTTTTTAGTTACAGGTTGCGCAGGCTTTATAGGCTCGAATTTATGTGAAGCAATCCTCAATATGGGTTACAAAGTTCGCGGTTTGGATGATTTATCAACCGGTAAACAGAAAAATGTTGATATGTTTTCTGATAATCCCAATTATGAGTTTATAAAGGGCGATATTAAAGATCTTGCTGTATGTATGAGGGCTTGCGATGGTGTGGATTATGTGCTTAATCAGGCAGCATGGGGAAGCGTACCGAGAAGCATAGAGATGCCTTTGTTCTATTGTAAGAACAATATTGAGGGTACTCTTAATATGCTTGAAGCGGCAAGGCAGTGCGGAGTTAAAAAATTTGTATATGCATCGAGCTCATCTGTTTATGGTGATGAGCCTAATCTTCCTAAAACCGAAGGTAGGGAGGGTAATCTTCTTTCTCCTTATGCTGTAACAAAAAGATGCGATGAAGAATGGGCAAAAATGTATACAATGCATTATGGTCTTGATACCTATGGTATGCGTTATTTCAATGTTTTTGGTCGTAGGCAGGACCCTGACGGGGCCTATGCTGCAGTTATTCCGAAGTTTTTGAAAATCTTACTTAAGGGCGGAATACCCACCATTAATGGTGATGGTAAACAAAGTCGTGATTTCACTTATATCGATAATGTTATTGAGGCTAATCTCAAGGCGTGCCTTGCCACTCACGAAGCGGCAGGTCAGGCTTACAATATAGCCTATGGCGGAAGGGAATACCTTATTGACATTTATTATGGTTTAACAAATGCTTTAGGATTAAATGTAGAGCCGAATTTCGGTCCTGACAGAGCAGGCGATATAAAACATTCGAATGCAGATATCTCAAAAGCAAAAAAACTTTTAGGGTATGACCCAGATTATAGTTTTGCTGATGGTATAAAACTTGCTATCGAATGGTATAAGGAGAATTTGTAAAATGGATTCTAAGGGCACAATCCTTTATTTAGGTGGCTTTGAACTGCCCGATAGAAATGCAGCGGCGCATCGCGTTCTGAATAATGCAAAAGCTCTCAGAGATATAGGTTATAATGTGGTTTTTTGCGGAGTAGACAAAAGCATAACCGAAAGCTTTAATGAACCGATAAACGTAATGGGCTTTAATAGCTTTGCGCAAATATATCCTGCATCAACAAAGCAATGGATAAAGCAGATGTGGGATATAACTCATTATTTGAAGGTTTCTTCAAAATACAGCGATATTAAATATATAATTTGTTATAATTTACATGCTGTACCCCTCGCGAAAATACTTGGTTTTGCAAAGAAAAATAATATTAAGGTTATTTGTGATTGCACAGAGTGGTATGACAATAAATTGGCCTTGAATCCCATTAAATTCATTAAGTTTGTTGATACGCAATTCTGTATGAGGTTTTTACAAAAAAAGTGCGACGGAATGATAGCCATAAGCACGTATCTTGAAAATTATTACAAAAAGCATATTGATAATATAATTGTTGTTCCGCCTCTTGTTGATGTTACAGAGGAGAAATGGCAACAATCTGCGGACCAAAATGAAAAAGATAAAATTACATTTGTTTATTCCGGACAACCCGGTGATACAAAAGATAAAATAGGACAAATTGTAGAAAGCTTTTTGCATACAGAAAAGACGGAGTTTTGTAAATTTAAGGTCGTAGGTATAACAGAGGAAGATTTTTATAAAACGTATCCGTCTTTTGCACAGCGAAAAGAACAAATTTCAGCGTTTGTTGAGTTTTGCGGGAGAGTTTCGCATGTGCAAAGCATTTTGGAACTGAAAAAAGCAGACTACAGTATTTTTATAAGGGATAGAAGCCGTAAAAATATGGCAGGATTTCCAACAAAGTTTGTTGAAAGCTATACAAGCGGAGTTAATGTTATAGCTAATGAAATCAGCGATATAAAAAAATATTTTCCGGAAGGTATTGGAAGTATATTGATTGATAATAATGACGTTGATTCAATTAAGTCTGCAATTGATAAAGCATTAGAATGTAGCGTACAAGGAAAAAGAGATTGTGCGTACAATCCATTTGATTTCAGAGAATGGAAAAAAGTGTTTGAGGAGTTTTTGATTTAACCCGAAACAATAAAATCTTTAGAAAGGAGACGTGAACATGCCAATATATTTTCTTCTGATATTGTTGGTTGTTTTGCCGGGATTAATAACAGGTAACTTGTTGGATTTTGATACCAATATCTCAGGCAGACCTGATATCAAAAGATATACAAATCGTAGAAACAGAATGTTATATTGCGCATATTGTGGATTGCTATTATTTATTGTCTCCGCCTTCAGAGATTTTTCGGTGGGTACGGATACACGATCCTATGTAATAAAATATTATTTGGGTGCGGAAGGTTCAAGCATATCTTACATATTATCTTCATTGAATCTGCCATCCATTAGTGGCATAATTGACTTTTTTCAGCAAGAAACAGGTTTTAAAATACTCAATGTAATTTTAAACGATTTAGGTGTTTCAAAAAGAGGTTTTATAGTAATCGTTTCTGCTTTCTTTACCTATACATTCAGCAGATTTATATATAAATTTTCAAGCAATGTGGGTTTGAGCTTTTTTATACATATTACATTTGGTGCATTTGCAATGAGCCTTTCAGGCATCAGACAGATGATAGCAATATGTTTTATACTTTTAGCATTTGAAAATATAAAAAAACGGAATATAATAAAATTCTTTGTTCTGGTTCTTGTTGCAAGTTCTTTCCATTATAGCGCAATTATAATGTTTGCTCTATCGATATTGTTGGTTATAAATCCTAAGAAGATTATACCAAAGAGATATATAATAATATTACCCGTAGTACTATCTACTATATGGTTAATATTCCGGGAACAGATTTACACATTGATTGAAGAATATGCTATAAGGAAATATGTTTTGATTGGCTATCTTGATAGCGTTGATTATAGTGTTAATGTGTTAGTTTATTTGTTTGCAGCAGGTCTTTGTGGTATTTGTATCTTGTTTATTTTGTTAAGAACAAAGCCGGTTACAGGTGATGATCTGACATGGTTAGTGCTTATTATTGTTTTTGCTCTTTTGACATTTATGAGTTCGTATGCCTATATGATTAGTCGTTTGACTTATTATTTCATAGTGTTCATTGTTCCGTTTCTGCCAAATATTCTGGCTAAAAACAAGCAAGAGATACGCTTTATTGGTGTGATCGGCATTCTGGTTGTTGGTCTGGCGTATTTTGCTATTACCATTCCCGGAAACTCTTTGGGAATTGATAACTATAAATTTGGATGGTAAAAGGAGAAGCAATGAAAAAGAAAATCCTGATCTTTCATCATTGTGGTACATTAGGCGGAGGAAGTCTCAGTTGCTTTGATTTAATAGATATGCTTTCAAAGGAATACAATATACATCTTGCAATAGTAAATCCTACTGAAAGCGTTAATTGCATTATAGATGACTTGGATGTTTCAGAGAAAATTGTTTTGAATAACTATCCGTCGCTTACCTTCCATAATGCTAATCACAGTTCCTTTAAGAGTGTGCTAAAATACCTTGCGTCGAAGCAATATGCATCTGATTGGATTAAAGTTGCGCAAAGAATAATGCCTGATTTAATAATATTAAATAGCAGCGTATTAGCTCCTGTTGTGGATTTGTTCAAGAAAAATGGGTTTAAAACGCTTTGCATAGTTAGAGAAACTTTATATAAAAAACCTGAACTTTTGGTTAACCGTATACTTAGAAATCAGTTATCAAAAGCTTCTGCAGTTGCTTTTTTAACAGAATATGATTTGAAAACATGGGCAGTAAATAATTCTTCTAATTTTGTTTTGCCGGATGTTGTCAATGACAGATTCTATAATTATGGAGTTGATAAAGTTCATAAGAATGATGATGTTTTTACTTTTCTTTACATGGGTGGAATAGTTCTTGAAAAAGGAATAGAAATATTATTGGATGCGTATTACTGTATGCCTTCAGATATAAAATCTCGTCTTGTGATTTTGGGAGCAGATCCATATAAAAATACAAACAGTAGTTTTGTATGGAAACTTTTGCACAAAAAAGAAATTTCCAGAATTTCTGTGGTAAATAGTAAACTTCGCTCCTTTAAACAACAAAATAAGGAAATAGAATTAGTTGGGGTTGTTACAGATACATCAGATTACTATCTGAATTCAGATGTTGTAATTTTTCCTGTGTCAGAAATCCATCAACCGAGGCCGGCATACGAAGCCGGGTTTTTTAAAAAACCTATTATTTTGCCTGATTGTCCGAACTTCAAGGAAAATATAACAGATGGTGTAAACGGAGCTTACTACAAGGCGGATGATGCAGGTTCGTTAGCTGATAAAATGTATTTGTTTGCCAAAGGTGAATATTCAGTATCTCTTATTGGAGAGAAAAATAATCTGATAACAAAAGAAAAGCATAGCCTTGAAAATGTTATGCCGATAATTTTGCATAAAGTGAAAGAAATAATAAAATAACGGTAAGAAAATGAGAATCGGAATAATAACGCATTATTATAAAAGTGAAAATTATGGCGGTAACTTGCAGGCGTATGCTCTTTGCAGATATCTGAATGAAATGGGCTATGATGCCGAGCAAATAAGCTATGATATAAGAAAAGAGCAAAGTTTTATTGTCCGTCTGAAGCTTAAGTTGAGAGATATATGGTTCTGGCATAGCTTTGATTTTGCCAAAAACAGAAGTATCAGAAGGAAGAAAATTCAATTATTTAATAAATCAATTCCTCATTCAAAAAGATATAATAAAAGCACTGTTGCCAAATGCGTTGAGAATTATGATGCTTTTGTCGTAGGTAGTGACCAGGTTTGGCACCCTAACGCAGTGTGCGATGCATATCTTTTAAAATTTGTGAAAAGTAAAATAAAACTCTCCTATGCTGCAAGCTTTGCAATAAATGAACTTTCTGAAAATCAAAAAGCAGGTTACAGGGAAGCGTTGAAATCTTTTGATGGTATTTCCGTCAGGGAAGAAAAAGGTGTTGAACTTTTAAAAGATTTAACAGATAAAAGAGTTTGGTGGAGTATTGATCCAACATTGTTGTTATCTGCTAAGCAGTGGGATGAAATTGCTGACAGAAAAGTGGAAGAATCTCCTTATATTTTTTGCTATTTCTTGGGTGAGGATTTAAATTATCGCAAATTAGCCGGAGAATTTGCAGAAAAAAAACAATTGCCTATTGTTACATTACCTAATTTAAAAGGAAAATTCCGTGATTGCGACAGTACTTTTGGTAACAAGCAATTGTATGATGTTTCACCTGCGGATTTTGTTTCGTTAATAAAAAACGCAACGTATATTTTAACTGATAGTTTTCATGCTACGGCATTTTCAGTCATTTACGAAAAACAGTTTTTCGTTTTTGAACGTACAGGGGTAGCAACAATGGGATCGCGAATAGAAAGCTTGACAAAGTTGTTTGAAGCAACCGGGCATTTTTGTAACACACGGGATAAACTTACTTTGGAGTATCTTACAACCATCCAAAAAATTAATTATAATAAAGATTTTCCGCAGTTTAAAAGGCAGAAGAAAGAGTCTATAAAATATTTAACGGAAATTTTGAGTAAAAAAATATGAAAATCAATCAACTAAAAATAGGAACATTGTTATCCTATTTCCAGATGGGTCTGGGTGTAGTAATAAGTCTTGTATACACACCGTTAATGATAAGACTTTTAGGCCAAAGTGAATATGGGCTTTACAATACGGTAGCATCAACAATATCAATGTTATCTGTGTTGAGTCTGGGTTTTAACAGCAGTTATATAAGATTTTATTCAAAATATAAAATAACAAATAATGATGATGCAATTTGCAGACTAAACGGATTGTTCCTGATAGTTTTTTCTGTAATAGGTGTAATAACCTTGCTCTGCGGAGGCTTTTTGTCATTTAACCTCCATATGGTTTTTGATACGGGCTTAACGCCTGCAGAATATGAAACAGCAAAATTACTAATGATAATGCTAACAATAAATCTTGCTGTTTCTTTCATTACAAGCATTTTTCAGAATATTATTTCAGCACATGAGAAATTTGCATTCCTTAAACTTGTGGGTATGGCAAAAACTGTGTTCAGTCCTTTGTTGACAATACCACTGCTCTTAATGGGTTATAAATCAATCGCTGTGGTTGCCGTAACATTGTTTGTTTCTTTTAGTGTTGATATTATATATTTAACTTATGCAAGGAAAAAGCTAAGGGTTCGCTTCAAATTCAAAGGATTGGAAGCAGATGTTTTCAAAAATCTTCTTGCTTTTACATCATTTATAGCAGTAAATATGGTAGTTGACCAAATAAATAACAATATGGGTAAGTTTATTTTAGGTCGCTATCAGGGTACTTCCTCGGTAGCTGTTTATTCTGTGGGATATACATTGTATCAATATTATATGATGTTTTCTACTGCAGTTTCTGGCGTGTTTACACCAAGAATACACAAACTAGTTAATAGCACAAGATGTGATGTTAATAAACAAAAGGTTGAATTAACCAATCTTTTTATTAAGGTTGGACGAATTCAGTTTTTAGTTTTGGCATTGGTTTCCAGTGGAATCATTTTCTTTGGAAAAGAGTTTATTCTTTTTTGGGCAGGGACGGAATACGGAGCCTCTTACTATGTAGCGCTTCTTCTTGTGTTGCCGGCCTCTATTGCGTTAATACAAAATTTAGGAATTGAAATACAAAGAGCCATGAATAAGCATAAGTTCAGAAGTCTCGTTTATATAGTAATGGCTGCGATCAATCTTATCAGCACAGTGCTATTATGTCAGAAATATGGTGCTATAGGCACGGCTTTGGGCACGGCGATTTCTCTTGTTGTTGCGAATGGCATTATAATGAACATTTATTATCACAGAAGATGCAATATTGATATTGTCGCGTTTTGGAAATCAATTCTGCGCTTGTTACCGGGGTTAATTGTTCCTGCGGTGTTCGGGCTTGTTTGCAGAAAATGTTTGGATTTGTCCAATGTTTTATGGTTAATTTTCGGAATAGGCGTGTATGCGGTTGCTTATTTCTTATCAATGTGGCTGATAGGTATGAATACGTATGAAAAAAGTTTATTAATTAAACCTGTGCGCAAAATACTTTTTAAGCCAAAAACAAAAAGAACCTGGTGAAAATATGGTTATTGAAGAAAATAAAGATATTTGTTGCGGATGTGGAGCGTGTGAGTTAACTTGTCCTCGTAATTGCATAACTATGGTGTCAGATGAGGAGGGTTTTGAATATCCTCAAATTGATAAAAACAGGTGTGTGAATTGTGGGCTTTGTAAAAATGTGTGCCCGGTAATAAATCACAAATATTCAGACGAAAAGCCGCAATGCTTTGCTTCCTACAGCAAGGATTCTTGTGTTCGGATAAATAGTTCATCAGGCGGAGTTTTTACTGAATTAGCAAGCCAAATTATTAAAAATGGTGGCGTTGTTTGTGGTGCAATGTTTGATGAGAATTTTAATCTTGCACATAGTTTTGCAGATACAATTGAAGGAATAGACAGGTTGCGTGGCTCGAAATATATTCAAAGTAAAACTACAAAGGCTTTTGAAGAAACCAAAAAACTTCTTGACAAAGGGAAAATGGTTTTGTTTTCGGGAACTCCTTGTCAGATTCAGGGCTTGCTGAATTTTTTGAAAAAACCGTATGATAACCTTATTACGCAGGACATAATTTGTCACGGTGTTCCGTCAGAAAAATTGTGGAGGGCATATTGCCAAAGTATAAACGCATCTGTACCAACCTATGCTTCTTTCAGAGATAAAAAATATGGTTGGCGAAACTATAGTTATATTATTAAGTTTAATGACAAAAGCGTATATTGCAGGATGCATAATGATGATGCTTACAGTAATTTGTTTTTAAAAAACCTGAGTTTAAGACCGTCTTGCTATCTGTGCGCTTTTAAAGGCGAAAGAAGTGCATCTGATTTAACTATAGGTGATTTTTGGGGTGTTGAAGAAGTTTTGCCTGATATTGATTACAAAAACGGCGTATCTTTAGTTGTTGTTAACACTCCTAAGGGAGAAGAACTATTTTCAGCAGTAAAACACAGACTTTGTTGCGAACATGTAGATTTGGATAAAGCTTTGCACTTTAATATTGCAAAACTAAAGTCAGCTTCAAGACCACAGGATAGGGAATATATATATAAAGACTTGAACAATAATGGTTTTGATTTTGTCAGAAAAAAGTATTTAAAAGAACATTTTATTGTTAAAATAAAAAGAAAAATAAAAAATGTAGTTAAGAAATTTTTAAAGTGAGGAATAGATATGTCATTATTTACAGGAAAAACACTAATGATTACCGGTGGTACAGGTTCATTCGGTAATGCGGTTCTTAACAGATTTTTGCAAACTGATATAGGTGAAATCCGTGTGCTTTCCCGTGATGAAAAAAAGCAGGATGATATGCGTCACGAATTCCAGGCAAAGATGCCTGAAGTTGCAGAAAAAATCAAATTTTTTATCGGTGATGTTCGTGATTTAGCATCTGTTAAAAATGCTATGCATGGTGTTGATTACATTTTCCATGCTGCTGCCCTCAAACAAGTTCCGTCTTGCGAATTTTTCCCAATTGAAGCAGTTAAAACAAATGTAATAGGTACAGAAAATGTTCTTACTGCTGCTATTGATGCAGGAGTTAAAACCTGTATTTGCCTTTCAACCGATAAAGCCGCATACCCTGTAAATGCTATGGGTACTTCAAAGGCTATGATGGAAAAGGTTATTGTTGCAAAAAGAAGAACAGTAAGCGAAGAAAGAACCAAAATTTGCTGTACTCGTTACGGCAATGTTATGTGCTCAAGAGGTTCTGTTATTCCTCTCTGGATTGACCAGATTAAGCAGGGTAAACCCATTACAATTACAGAGCCTTCAATGACAAGATTCATAATGTCACTTGATGAAGCGGTTGACCTTGTTCTTTTCGCTTTTGAAAATGGCGTAACAGGTGATATTCTCGTTCAGAAAGCACCTGCTTGTACAATTGAAACTCTTGCAAAAGCAGTAACAGAGCTTTTCAATCCTGAAACTGAAATTAAAGTTATCGGTATTCGTCATGTCGAAAAAATGTATCAAACTCTTCTTACAAATGAAGAGTGTGCAAATGCTATTGATATGGGCGATTTCTATCGTGTTCCCAGTGACAAACGTGGTCTTAACTATGATAAATATTTCAAAGAAGGCGACACACAGCGTGCAAAGCTCAGTGAATTCAATTCAAATAACACAGACCTTCTTAATGTAGAAGAAGTAAAAGAGAAACTTCTTTCTCTTCAATATATCAGAGATGAGCTTGCTGCTTGGGAGAATAAATAAATGAAAATTCTTGTTACAGGAGCAAATGGCTTTGTAGGCAAAAATCTTTGCGCTGCACTTAAAAATGTTCAAGAGGGTAAGGATAAAACAAGAGGAATTGACAGTAATATCGAAATTTTTGAATTTGATATTGATACTGACAAAGCTCTTCTTGATACATATTGTAAGGAAGCAGATTTTGTGTTTAACCTTGCAGGCGTAAATCGTCCTCAGAACCAGGAAGAATTTATGGAAGGTAATTTTGGATTTGCTTCCACTCTTCTTGAAACCTTAAAAAAATATAACAATAGTTGCCCTGTTATGCTTTCTAGTTCTCTTCAGGCAACGCTTGTCGGAAGATACGCTGAAGGTGACTATGGAAAGAGTAAAAAGGCGGGGGAGGATTTGTTCTTCAAATATTCTGAAGAAACAGGTGCAAAGGTGTATGTTTATCGTTTCCCGAATCTTTTTGGTAAATGGTGTAGACCTAATTACAACAGTGCTGTAGCGACATTTTGTAATAATATTGCAAATGACTTGCCCATTCAGGTGAATGACAGAGCGATTGAACTCACTCTTCTTTATATTGACGACCTTATAGACGAAATGTTTGCGATTTTGAGAGGAATGCCACATCGCTGCGAATTTGATGGTCTTGACGAGGTTGCAAAGGATGACGGAAAATTCTGTTATTGTCCTATAACTCATAAGGTTACTTTAGGCGAAATTGTTGATTTGCTTGGTTCTTTTAAAAACCAACCATCGACACTATTAATGCCTGAAATCCCATATAATTCATTTGCCAAGAAGCTATACTCAACATATCTTTCATACCTTCCTAAAGAAAAGGTTTCTTTCCCATTGAAAATGAATGTTGACCCCAGAGGTAGTTTTACAGAACTTATCAAAACCGAAAAATGCGGACAAGTAAGCGTTAATATTTCAAAACCCGGTATTACAAAAGGTCAGCATTGGCATAACACAAAATGGGAATTTTTTATCGTAGTTTCAGGTAAAGGACTTATTCAACAACGAAAAGTTGGCACAGATGAGGTCCTCAATTTTGAAGTAAGCGGAGAGAAAATTGAAGCAATTCATATGCTTCCGGGTTATACCCACAACATAATTAATCTTTCTGACACAGAGGATTTAGTTACAGTTATGTGGGCAAATGAGCAGTTTGACTCTGATAAACCCGATACTTTCTTTGAAATCGTAGAATAAAGAGGTAAAGATATGGATATTAAATTAGACTATTCAGATGTTTCTTTTAAAAATAACGGTAAATTAAAGCTTCTTATAATTGTGGGTACGCGTCCTGAAATTATAAGACTGGCAGCGGTTATTAATAAATGTCGTAAATATTTTGATTGTGTTCTCGCGCACACAGGACAAAATTATGACTACAATCTCAACGGCGTTTTCTTTAAAGATTTAAAATTAGAAAATCCGGAGGTTTATATGGATGCGGTTGGTGATGACCTTGGCGCAACTGTGGGCAATATAATTAATTGCTCATATAAGCTTATGAATCAGATTAAGCCTGATGCACTTCTTATTTTGGGTGACACTAACTCTTGCCTTTCTGCAATAGCTGCAAAGAGACTTCATATTCCGATTTTCCATATGGAAGCAGGTAATCGTTGTAAGGATGAATGCCTTCCCGAAGAAACAAACAGAAGAATTGTTGATATTATTTCCGATGTTAACCTTGCATATAGTGAGCACGCAAGGCGTTATCTTCACGAATGCGGACTTCCAAAAGAAAGAACTTATGTAACAGGTTCTCCTATGGCAGAGGTTTTGCATGAAAATCTTCAGGATATTGAGAATTCGGATATTCTTACAAAATTAGGTCTTGAAAAGAAAAAATATATTCTCCTTTCTGCCCACAGAGAAGAGAATATTGATACAGAGAAGAACTTTTTATCACTTTTTAATGCAATTAATAGGATTGCAGAAAAATACGATATGCCCATTCTCTATTCTTGCCATCCTCGTTCAAAGAAAAGACTTGAGGAGAGCGATTTTGAGCTTGATAAACGTGTTATTCGTCATGAGCCCCTTGGCTTCCATGATTACAATAACTTGCAGATGAATGCTTTCGCGGTTGTTTCTGATAGCGGAACTCTTCCTGAAGAATCAAGCTTCTTTACTTCAGTTGGAAAACCTTTCCCCGCAGTTTGCATAAGAACAAGTACAGAGCGACCCGAGGCACTCGATAAGGCTTGCTTTGTTCTTGCAGGAATTGATGAAAAATCGCTTGTTCAGGCAGTTGCAACAGCAGTTGATATGAACGAAAGCGGTGACTATGGTATTCCGGTACCGACTTATGTTGAAGAAAATGTTTCAACAAAGGTGGTTAAAATAATTCAGAGTTACACAGGCGTAGTAAACAAAATGGTCTGGAGAAAATTCTAATGTTAAAAGGCTGTTACTTTGGGTGAGGTGAAAGCCTTTTGTTACGATGCGCCAATATTGATTTTAAAAAAAGGTGATATAATGAACGTTGTTCTCAAGGAAGATACAAAAAAAACTTTTTCTGGTGCGATGAGAACATGTAGTTTTATATGTTCTGTTTTGGTTGTATTTATACATTCGTACAATATAAGTTCATATAATATTTCTACTAACTCGGTTGTGTTTTGGTTTGAAGAGATTATATCTCAATTCATTGCAAGAGGCGCAGTCCCTTTCTTTTTTATTTCTAGTGCATTCTTTTTGTACCAAAGGGAAAAAGATGTTCTTACAGTATATAGAAGTAGATATAAAAGCCTTGTTCTTCCGTATTTGCTTTGGAATACAATATATATGATCTTTTTTGGGGTCTTAACAAAACTCTCTCTTAGTGATGCAGGAATGGATAGAATAACCGTTACAAATATTTTAAAAGGAATTTTTTTATTTGATTATAACTATACATATTGGTTTATGTTTCATCTTATCCTATTCACATTGTTGTATCCTATTATAAAACAAATAATTTGTAGAAACAAAATTGTTTGTGCCTTGTTTTTTTTAACCTTGCTTGGGGGATATTTTTTTAGTGTTATTAATGGTGATATGAAAGATAACGATATAATAGAGAGTCTCGTTTATTACTATTTAGGCGCCATAATTGGGTACTATTATAAGGATAAAACCGAAAAGATTGTTGCAGTTCAAACCAAACAAAAGATTTTAATATTGTCAATACTCACCATAATGGGAGGAGTAGCGTTTGTTGCTTCAAACATATATGATGTAAATGTCACTTTGATAAGAAATTTAATTATGGTACTGTTTTTGTTTTTTGTTTCTTCGTTACAAAAAGTAAAAATTCACAGTTTTTTACTTGGTTTATCGTTTATGATTTATTCCATGCATCCAATTATTTTGGAGACAATTGAAAAAATTGTTTTTATTGTTTGCCCTCACACTGCTTTTTTTGCGACTGTAGATTATATCATAGCCCCCATAGTTTCTGTTGTCATAATATTATGTGTTTGCGCACTTTTGAAAAAAGTGTTACCTGCTATTTATCGGTTATTAAATGGTAATCGTATGTGAGTTCAAAGTTTATGTAGTGAATACGCATGCATGAAAATGCCTGTATTCGTTTTGATAATATATTTGTTACGTATGAACTAAAATATTTTATCTGTTGATGCTACAGTGGTTTGTTATATGTAGCGTTATTATTTTGGTTTTTAAGTTTTCTGTTTGCGGTATTTAAAAATTTATTTTTGTAGAGAAGGAAGGATAGTATATGCAGCAAAATTCACGCAACATATCATTGGACTTGTACCGCGTTTTATGTATGTTTTTAATAACAACTATTCATAATTGTAGCGTATTTAAATCTGAATAATATGATTCCGCAGGATCACTTCAATTTTTATATGGTTATAGTATTGCAAGTTTTACAAAAAAATCTCTGTTAATGGATTTATATTAATCACTGGTTATTTCCTTGCAACTACGAAATCGACAACCGCCAAAATTGTTTCTTTTTGGCTTCGGCTTATATTTATGTCAGTTGTCATATTGTTACTGTCTGTAGTATTTGTGCCATCTAATTTTTCGGTTAGTTTATTAATAAAGTCCGTTTTTCCCGTTTTTTCTAATCATTATTGGTATCCTATAAATTATCTTCTTCTTTTATTATTTGTTCCATTTTTTAATAATGTAATCTCAGTGTTTTCAAAAAGACAATTTTTGTCCTTTATTGTGTTGCTTGTAAGCGTAGTATCGGTTTTCTTCCATACCAATCTTTTTTTTGATCCGGATGTTTTTATTGGGCACTATAGCCATGGTCTTATTTGGTTTTTTACATTATATCTGATAGGTGCATATGTGCGTTTGTATGGTGTAAAAGTGTCTAAATTTATGATTTGGTGTATATTTTTAATTAGTGGTACAATATTGTTTTTCAATATGGTAATAGAAAAAAACACCATATCTGGTTTGGTAACACAGTTCCCTACAATCATTAAAATCGTTTTGCAGCGTATGAATTTAACACAAAACAACTCCATTTTTGCTCTGCTTTTATCAGTGTCTTCTTTTATTATATTTGAAAAGATTAAGATTCACCCGAAAAAAGAAGTGGCTCCATTGGCTTGGTTTCTTGCTTCGACAGTATTTGATATTTATCTGATCCAAGAACACAATGGAATCCGACAGTCTATCTGGGAATTTGCAAATATTCAGCAATGGGCGGGTAGCAACTGGTTGTTAGTCATAATGTTTGTGGTTTTTATTTGTTTATGGATAACATCAATTCTGCTACAGCTTTTGTATAGGCTGATGTGTAAACTCTGTATTAACAAAATTGAGATAGTATTACTGCAAAGGGTTGAAAAGATAAAAAGTTTTCTGGAAAAAATTTATCGAAACAGCAAAATAGCGCAGTGATTTCATTATCTCGTAAATATATAAAGACGTGTTTCTATTAATATAAGAAACACGTCTTTAGCTTGTTTATATTAATATGTTTAACGCTATTGTTTGCTTGGATATACTTTCCCCGCTCTAAACTAAATGAAGTAACAAATTGAATGTATTGTTGCCTTCAATACACTTATAAAGAAAAGTGGATGTTTTTATTTGGTGAAAGCTAAAATAAGTTATGTTTTTTGAATACCTAACCTCTGAGGTTTTCTATTGAAATCAAATGCTGTAGGATGTTAGTTTTCGGTTGACATATGTTGATATTTTTTATATAATGAAATTAATTATAAGTATTATAGGTGTAGTGCGGTCTTTTGTAAGATTATAAAGTAATTTTAAGTAATGGGGTGAAAATATTGCCTTTAAAATTGATGTATATAACCAACAATCCTGAGGTTGCAAAAATTGTTGAAAAACATGGGATTGACAGAGTTTTTATAGATTTGGAAACGCTGGGTAAAGAAGAGCGTCAGAAAAATCAGGATTCTGTGAAATCTCATCATACAGTTGCAGATGTACGCAATATATCAAAACAACTTTCAGTTTCAGAATTATTAGTGAGAGTTAATTCGTGGAATGAAACCTCAAAAGAAGAAATTGATGCTGTAATTGATGCAGGGGCAGACATCGTAATGTTGCCTATGTGGAAAACTGTTAGCGAAGTTCAAAATTTTATAAAATCAGTTGATAAAAGAGCAAAAGTTATGTTGCTTCTTGAAACAAAAGAAGCTGTAGAGTGTGTTGATGAAGTGTTGAAACTCCCGGGAATAGATGAAATTCATATCGGGTTGAACGATTTGCATTTGAGTTATGGTTTAACATTCATGTTTGAGCTTCTGGCAAATGGTGTTGTAGAAAATTTGTGTCAGAAAATTAAATCAGCAGGAATTAAATATGGTTTTGGCGGCGTTGCCCGTATTGGAGAGGGGATGCTCCGAGCAGAAAGCGTTGTAGCTGAGCATTACAGATTAGGCTCCGGAATGGTAATACTTTCAAGAAGCTTTTGTGACACCGCAAAAATTACTGACCTTGATGAAATAGACAAGGTGTTCAGCGAGAATATTAGAGTTCTTCGTGATTGCGAAACGGAAGTTTCTTCTTTTACGCCGGAACAATTTGAAGAAAACAAAAAAATTGTTACGGAAAGTGTAAACTGTATTGTAGAAAGTTTGAAAGTGAAGTGATACATATGTATTTTAAGATAAGAAGAATAGTGGATGCGTTTATTGCATTGGTGGCGTTAATAATATTATCACCATTATTTTTGATACTCGCAATTGCGGTTAAGGCAGATTCCGAAGGCCCTGTTATTTTCAAACAGCAAAGAATCGGTAAAGATGGAAAAGTTTATAATATGTATAAGTTTAGGTCTATGGTCCAGAATGCTCAGAATATGGGCACAGGTGTTTATAGCTTTGCAGGAGATCCGAGAATTACCAAAACCGGAAGAATTTTGAGAAAAACGAGCCTTGATGAACTTCCTCAATTGTGGAATATTGTAAAAGGTGATATGGCGTTTGTTGGCCCTCGTTCACCTGTTTTGGGTCATTTCCCTGAATATGAAACTCTCAATGAGGCATATAAGAGAAGATTTACTGTTTTACCCGGAATAACCGGACTTGCTCAGGTAGTGGGCAGAAACGAATTGCCTTGGGATGAAAAAGTAGAGTATGACAATATCTACATAGACAAGGTAAATAAATACTACTTCTTATTTGATTTGAAAATCTGGTTTATGACATTTATAAGAGTTTTCTCAATGAAAGATGTCAGTGAATCCCCTGAAAATATGGAAAAAAATATGGAAGCGTTAAATCAGGTATCTGAAACAGAGGAGACTGTAAAATGAAAACAGATGTTGCAAACAGATTTATTTGGTACAAAGGTGAAATCTTAAATGTCAATGATGCGAAAATAAATATTCTTGCTCCAACAGCTCAGTTCGGGCTTAATGTTTTTGAAGGAATTCCTTGCTATTGGAATGAAGATGAAAAGCAACTTTATGCATTTCGTCTTGAAGATCATTTCAAACGTCTTGAAAAATCTGCAAGACTACTTCAGATAGATTGCCCATATACTCGTGAACAGTTAAAAAAAGCATTAGTTGATGTTATCAAAGCAAATGAATATGATGAAAATCTTTCAGTAAGAATGACTCTTTTTGTTGATGGGTTTGGCTCATGGGGGTCTTCTGAACCCGTTGATATGTTTGTAGCACCCATACCAAAGGGTAACACAAGCGCTGAATATAATAAAAAGGGCCTTAATTGTTGTGTTGCATCATGGAGAAGAATCAGCGATACAACACTTTCTCCAAGAATAAAATGTGGTGCAAACTACATAAACAGTAGAATGGGACAAAGGGAAGCCTTGAGAAACGGCTATGATACTTGCATTTTCCTGAATGATGCAGGGAAAGTGTCGGAGGGGCCGGGCTCTTGCTTCTTTATGGTTAAAGATGGTGTTATTATAACACCTCAACTTACAGATAGTGTTCTTGAAAGCATAACGAGAGACACAATTATAAAAATCGCGCAAGCTGAAAATATTTCTGTAGTAGAGCGTAGTATAGACAGAACAGAGCTCTATACTTGTGATGAAGCATTTCTTTGTGGGTCTGCTATGGAAATTACTCCCGTGCTCTCTGTTGATAAATATGTTATAGGTAATAACAAAGTAGGAGAAATAACAGCAAAGCTTCACAGGCAGTATATTGATATCGCAAAAGGTAAAGTAACGGATTTTAAAAATTGGGCTGAAAATATTTACTGATAATAAGGTGGAAAAATGAAAATTACTTTTATAACAGGACATCTTTGTAAGGAAAGACATGCATTACTTAATGAATTGGCAATAGATTTGGGCGAGCAGGGTGCTGAAGTAACAGTTCTTTCCGGCTATCCTTCAAGACGGATTTCAGAAGAAGTTCGCCAATATTATCTTGATCATCCCGTAGAACAAATTGGGGAAAATGTTACTGTAAGGAGAATCGGTTCAAGAAATGGTGAGGGCGAGGGCCTTTTTGACCGTATGATAAAATATCTCATTTTAACATATGCCCTTTATAAAGAGGCCGTAAAAACACCTACCGATGCCTATTATCTCTACAGTTCCCCACCATTTTTGGGCTGGATGGGAATATTACTTGCTAAAAAAGCTCCTACGTTATATAACGCGCAAGATTTATTTCCTGATACTCTTGTGAAAATAAAAAACTATTCCAGAAAAAATCCCCTTATAAAATTTTTGGAATATATGGAAAAGTTAGTTTATCGCAAAAACACAAGAATTGTTACAATTTCTGAAGAAATGAAGCAAACAATTTCCGAAACGGGCTGCGATACAGATAAAATAGGTGTTATATATAACTGGGCAGATACAGAAAATATTCATCATATTGAACGCGAAGATAATGCTCTTATGGATGAATTAGGTATTGATAAAAATAAATTTGTAGTATCTTATGCAGGAGATATAGGCTTGTTCCAGGGTTGGCCATGTATTGTTGAAGCGGCGAAAAAAGTTGGAAAAACTCATCCTGAAATTCATTTTGCTATTATCGGAAGTGGCTCTTATAAAGAAAAATTGATTGAACAGGTTAAAAACGAAAAAATAGATAATATATCTATTCATCCTTTGCAACCCGCTTCAAGAATTTCTGAAATTTACAGTATCGGTGATTTGGAGCTTGTTTCAATTGAACCAGGTTTATCTAAAATGGCTTTGCCTTCCAAAACATTTGTTATTATGGCAGCAGGTTCAAGTGTGCTTTCTTTAGTGGACCAGACAAGTGATATAGCACATCTCATAAAAGAGCTTGACATGGGTTACACTCTCGAGCATGGTAATTCTGATGAACTTGCAGAAAAAATTATTAAAGCCTATGAAGAGCGTTCACTACTTTCTGAAAAAGGTAAAAACGCCAGAAAATTTGCAGAGGAAAACACCTCAAGAAAAGGGCAGACTGCAAAATATTTTGAAGAATTGCAAAAGCTTGCAAAAACAAAGTAAAGTTTTATTTATAAATAAACATAGGAAATAGACGGATTATGAATTCAAATAAAATAAAAAATTACATAGAAAAATCCTTGGGGATGCAGGATTTGAGCAAAGAACGCGTGTTTTTTGCCATAATTCTATTGCGCGTTGCGGCAACTGCACTGATTACCAACACCCATTATAACAGTGTTTATCCTATTCCTGCTTTAGCGGTGGGAGGATTGCTGGGCGATGTTTTGTTTTTTGCGGTTTCTGGTTTTTGCTACGGTAACGGTAGCAACAAAAAATTTCATAAATGGTATGCGCAACGTTTTGTAAGGATTTATCCACCTGTACTGATAATGTTGATAGTCAGTCTTTTGTATGGTTATTGGAGACCGGAAGTAACAGATTTATTCTATTATTTTGTTTTTCCTACTAATTTTGTTTTTTATGGCGCGATTATGGTTTTATATATTCCTATGTATTTTATAGGTAGAACCAACGATAAAAAAATACTTGCGATATGGGGTGTAGGGTACCTTGTGTTATATGCAGTATTCTATCTTGTTTTTGTTGATAAGAGCCAGTACCTGATGAATAGCGTTACTCATGGAGCGATTCTGTTTTTATATTTTGGTGCTGCAATGATTGGTATGTGGTTCAGGAAAAATATAGATAAAATCAAAAAAATCAATATCGTTCTTCTTGTTGGGGCAGTATTATTAAGTGCGGTATTGTATTTTGCTATGACTACCATTGTTCGCAACAAAGTTTCATTGTATCCTGTACAGATTATTGTTCCTGTTTCTTTGTTGTTATTAACGTTCTGCATTATGTACTTTTTTGTTCAAAGCGAAAGCTTGTGGAAAAAAATCCCAACAAAAATAATGTACATATTTAATTTTATAGCAAGCTTGACATTGGAAATTTATACAGTACAAAAGGTAATAATTAACTGCTTTGAAGAAATTGTTTTCCCTTTGAATTGGTTGATTATAACCGCATTGATAATTATCTGTGCTTTCGTTTTGAAGATAACCTGTAATGCAGTTATTGACTTTATAAAGAAAGTAGCTATTAAGAGGTGAACAGAAATTTGCTCGAAAGGAAAAAGCCAATGAAGGTATTGATAACAGTAAGGGGATATTACCCCGCCGTTAAGCACGGGGGACCACCGGTTGCAATAGAGAATATATGCGATGCTACAGGCGATAAGGTTGAGTATTATATTATTACAACTAATCATGATAAGGGAGAGACCAAGGTTTTAGATGGAATAAAATCGGGTTGGAATGTTGTAGGCAAAGCGAATGTTATATATCTCTCTCCCGAAGAAGAAACATACGAGAAGTTTAAAGAAATTATTGACGAAGTAAAGCCGGATATCATATATATTCAAAGCCTTTTTGATGCAAAATATACACTTAATATGCTTAAACTCTCCAAGAAAACAAAAATACCGCTTCTTCTCGCGGTCAGGGGTGAATTGAGTAGCGGAGTGTTTACAAAGAAATATAAAAAACTGCCGTACATATACTTTTTAAAGTTTTCAGGACTGCTTAATAATGTTCATTTTCACGCTACCTATAAAGAGGAAGAGGAAGGCATAAAAAAAGTGTTGTGTAACAAAAATCAATCAATAACCCTTATTCAGGATTTGCCGGTATTGATTGACTTTATGCCAAAGAATCCCAATAAAATTTCCGGTGAATTGAAAGCTACATTTATTTCAAGAATTGTAGATAACAAAAATCTACTTGATGTTATAAAGAGTCTTGAGAATGTTAAATCGTCTGTTGAATTTGATATATACGGATTCAAGCAGGATCCGGCGTATTGGGAAATATGCGAAAATGAATTAAAAAATCTGCCGGATAATATTACCGCAAGATATTGCGGGGAATTATTACACGAGGATGTGGTGAGAACACTCCACAACTACGATGTGTTTGTATTCCCGACATATAGTGAAAACTATGGTCAGATAATAGCAGAGTCCGTATTGGCATCTTGTCCTGTTATAATCAGTGACAAAACACCATGGACAAATATTTCGGAAACAGGAGCCAGTTATGTTGTTCCGTTGCACAATTTAGAGGCACTTACAACGGCAATTGAGGAAATGGCATTAATGAATAATGGGCAATATACTGAACTTCTGTTAAGATTGCAGAAATATGTTGAAATGACACTTGATGTTAATGGGATATCTCAAAGATATATTAATATGTACAAAAATGCTCTTGAAAAAAATTGAAAAACCGGAAGCGAGGAAGTATGAGAGTTTTATTTATTGTTAATATTCCAGCACCATATAGGGTGGATTTTTTTAACGAGTTAGGGAAATATTGTGATTTAACCGTTTTATACGAGCACGAGCGCTCATTGGAAAGAAACAATGATTGGATTGCCGACGAGAATAAAACATATAAAGCAATCTTTCTGAAAAGTTTTCGTACAGGAGTAGATAACGGACTGTCATATGAAGTTATAAAACACATAAAGCAATTTAAAAATGACATTATTGTTGTAGGTGGTTATAGTACTCCTACCGCTATGTTGGCAATTATGTATATGAAGTTACATAAGATAAAGTATTTTTTGAATGCCGACGGGGGTCAGATTGCAACAGAAAAAAGCATAGTAAAAAAAATAAAAACCTTCTTTATAGGTAAGGCTCATGGTTACTTAAGTACAGGGGAGCAAACCGATAAATATTTTGCTTATTATGGTGCAGATAAAAGTAAGATGCACCATTATCCCTTTACTTCTGTAAAGGAAAAAGATGTTTTGTCTTTACCTGTTTCTGAATCAGAAAAGTCTGAACTTCGAGAAGGATTAGGTTTACCTATAGACAAAAAAATTGTTATTACTGTTGGTCAGTTTATTCATAGAAAAGGGTTTGATATTCTTTTAGAGGGCTGGAAAAAATATAATTCCGAATATATTTTGCTTATAATAGGTGGCGGACCATTAAAGGAAGAATATGAAAAGTATAACTTAAAAAATGTGCATATATTAGACTTTAAAAAGAAAGATGAGCTTTCTTTATATTACCGGGCTGCAGATGTTTTTGTGCTTCCCACAAGAGAGGATATATGGGGACTTGTAGTAAATGAAGCAATGGCGGCAGGATTGCCGGTTGTATCTACTGATAGATGCGTTGCGGCAGTTGAACTTGTTAAAAACGGTGATAATGGTTTCGTTGTTAAGGCAGAAGATATTGATGAAACATATAACGCAATAGATAAATTGCTTAGTCAGGAATTCGATTTGTATGAAATCGGGAAGAACAACATTAAAAAGATTTACGAACAGTACACTATTGAACAAATGGCAAAGGTTACTATAAAAGATTTTAAGAAAGGATTGCCCGTTAATGGTTAATCAAAGACTATTAAACAGAATAAGAGTGAGCAGAATAGAGAAGTTTCTGTTTTACGGATTGTTTATTCTTTTTTTCTCTTTGAATACGCAATTAAGCAACTCCTATTTGGCGACGGCAAGATGGGGTATGCTGTTTTTGTTCGTTTTCTATAATGTGTATAAAAAAGGGATAACAGGCTCATCAATTATAAATAGTGGTATTATATGGTTTGCTATTATGCTTATACCCAGTATACCGGTTATGCTTGGCAATACATATATGCTGGCAAGGGCGATATCCTTTGTGATAGTTGTTATGGGGTTCAGTATTTGTTTGAGTCAGCCATCAACGGATGGCGCAAGAGAAAAGCAATATTTTGAATGGTTTTCAAATGTTCTTATTTTGGGATGTTTGGCATTAACACCGTTTATATTTATTTCATCAGGATATTTAGCAGGTAGATTCCGTGGATACATGACAAATGCTAACGGTTGCGCCCTTATAACAATATTTGCTTTGATTTGTATTATATACCGTATGAAATATTCAAACCATAAAGTTAGATATTATGTTTTGTGGGCGCTCTTTTTTGTAATTGTCATATTAACTCAATCAAGAATGGCATTTGTGATTGTTGCTGTTTTGTTTGTTATGTTGCCGTTTCTCTTGAGCAAGAAAAGAACAGTGATATCGTCGTTGGTGCAAATTTTTCTTATAGGTATAATGGTGGTTTTGTGCTACTTTGTTATCAACCATTTATCTTTTGGTGCGGTTTTAAGATTCAAAGAAGCGGGAAGTTCACGAGATATATGGGAATATGCATATGAAAGAATCGGGCAAGAGCCTGTGTTCGGAAGAGGGTATTCGTATTCATCATATATGCAGGGATTGTTCCCGTTAGATTTGTCTTGGTCTGTTCACAGTTCATATCTGGAGCTTTTAGTTGACTGTGGCTTTTATGGCTTGGTTTGTACAATTTTCTTCTTCGCTAAAAGATTGATAAAACCCTTTACCAACATTCGAAAAGACGATTTTTCATTGTTTTTGTTTATGTTAGTTGCGGTAGGTTTGGTAATGGGTATATCTGAGTCATATTTATTTGCAGTTGGTAATCCACTGTCATTTAGTTTCTGGTTTGCATTCTTGTTACTTGTGAATTATACGAAACATGCGGGAGAATAAAAAGATGGATAAAAAAAGAATTCTGTTTCTTGCTATGTGGTTTTTGCCACAAGTTGGCGGTATGGAAATGTCAAGTTATGAGATTGTTTCTGTTTTGAAAAATAACGGTTATAACATACAGATTGTTACTGCTGACCATCCGGAAGCAAAAGATTTTGATTTTAGTCAGGATTTTGTAATTCGTAGAGCGAAAGGTGTTTTTCTCAAAAATCTTGCAGAGGAAAATAAAATTAAAAGAGTTCTCAATTATTTTAATTACTATTTTAAATATTATAAACAGGTTAAAAAGGCTATTAAAGAATTTGCACCTGATGAAATAATTGTTGCTGATGAGCAAACTCGTAATTGGTACGGCTTTTTTGCATCTAAAATCAAGTATGAGCCCATTGTTGTTGCAAGTATGCCTGAAAGGAAAAACGCCACTATAAAGATAAAGGTTGTAAGTAAAACATTAAAAAAGGCAAAGGCGATTTATTGCGTAAGTAATTCTACTAAGGAAAAAATGTGCGAAGCTTTCGGGAACGAGTTCAGAGATAAAATGCATGTTTTGTACAGGAGCATTGGTAAGAATTTTACGGAGACAGATATAAACCATGCTGAAGTAAACAAAATTAAAGAAACATACGGTTTAAATAATAGGTTTGTATTTTTATCAGTGTGTCGATTAAGCGATAAAAAAGGCATCATCGACCTTATAGAAGCGGTACACCTTTTGGGCGAAAAAGTAAGTGACTGTAAATTTTTAGTTTGCGGAGATGGTCCTGAAAAGAATACCTTCGAGAAAAAGATTTATGAATATAAATTGAATGATGTTATTGAACTGTGTGGACAGGTTAACAAGGATGATATCATTAATTATTACGATGCTTGTGATTGTTTTGTTTTACCAAGTATTGAGGAGTCCTTTGGCAGAGTTTATGTTGAAGCAGGTGCTCGCCGTAAGGCAAGTATAGGATGCAGAATCGGTGGCGTCAGCGAGGTTATAGATGATGGAGAAACCGGTTGTCTTATAGAGCCTAAGGATGTTGACGCATTGAGTGAGGCTATAGTTAAACTCAAAAACGATGCTGTTTTCAGAAACACTTTAGCAGAAAATATGTATAAAAAAGTTTTGGAGAATTTCTCTGCAGAGGCATTGACAGTGAAATGGAAAAACATTATTAAACAGGAGCAGTAAAGCCAATGAATGCTTTTATAAAAAAATAGCGATTCCCTTTTTGAATATTGCATTACGCAAGAAAAAGAATGTGTATGTTTCTGGCGACAGTAATGTGTATTATGGTTTGTTAAAATCTGAAAGAGTTAAAGCAACAAAAGAATATCCTGCGATTATTACAAATTCAAATTTGGGAAACATTGGTTTCGGAGAAGGCTGTCGCTTTTTTGATTGCGTTTGCCTTGGTAAAGTTCAATTAGGTCGGTTTGTAACATTAGCAGGTCCCGGAGTTAAGGTTTGTGGAAATGTTGACGGTATTGAAATCGGCAGTTTTACTTCCATAGGAGCTAATGTTGTTATTCAAGAGGGCGAACACGATTACGAAAGATTAACAACTTATTTTGTTAATCGTAATGTGTTGGAAAACGGAAAAAAGGAAGAAATCACTAAGGGCAAAATCACCATACAAGAAGGTGTGTGGATTGGTTCAAATTCTGTAATTTTAAGCGGTGTAACAATAGGAAGAGGAGCTGTGATAGGCGCCGGTTCAATTGTCACAAAGGATGTTGAGCCTTATTCAATTTGTGTGGGCTCGCCTTGCAAAGAGGTAAAAAAACGTTTTTCAGAAGATGTAATCCAAAAAAATAGAAAATTCCCGTTGGTGGGAAATGCCAACGGAATAAATAAAAAACAATGAACAATTGTTTGAAGACAGAGAGTTTGAAAAATATCTTTGATGGTAAGTAACGGAAAGGTAAATTATGAATAGTGCTTTAAAAAAGATTAAATATGGTCTTTTGTGTTTGTATTATTTTTTTATAGGAAAAGTAGTTGCTTTTTTTCACTATGATAAAAAATATATACAAGGTCGCCATTTTGAAACCTGGCACAGTGTAGGTTGGAGATGGGTTGTAAAGGATTTTAAGGCTTGTAAGAGGTTTGGTAAAAATACAGATGTACCATTTCCCACATCTCCGCTTATAAAAATTTCAAGACCGGAAAATATTGAATTCCATTGTGATGATTTGCAAAATTTTCAAACAGATGGCTGTTATTATCAAGCGTTTGGAAAGATAAAAATAGGCAAAGGTTGTTATATTGCACCCAATGTAGGGATTATTACAGCAAATCATTCTCTTGAAGATTTGAGTAAACACGAACCTCCTAAGGATGTTATGCTTGGGGAAAAATGTTGGGTTGGTATGAATGCTGTGATTTTACCTGGTGTTGAGTTAGGTGATAACACAGTGGTTGCAGCAGATGCGGTTGTAACAAAAAGCTTCCCGCAGGGTAACTGCGTTTTGGGAGGTGTACCTGCAAAGGTTTTGCGTGAATTATGAATATAAAAAACACATTTAATAAAAATCTTTCTGCCCAAGCTTTTTTACTTACAGCCAGCAGGATTGTGACCCTCTTTATCTCCTTAATAACGAATATGATTTTGTCAAGATTTCGTTCATTGGAGGAATTCGGCACGTATTCTGAAATAATAGTTGTAATAACTCTTGCGGTGTCTATATTTACATTGGGTTTGCCTAATAGTATTAATTATTTTTTGCCTAAAAGCAAAGATGCTGTTGAGAGAGATAAATTTCTTTCTGTGTATTATTTTTCAATAACTGCAATATCCATTGTAATGGGTCTTGTATTGCTTGTTGCAACACCGATTATTGTGAAATATTACGATAATATAAATATAGAAAAATATTCATACTTGCTCTTGATAATTCCCTGGACTAAGGTGATTATAGGTGGCAGGAGCAATATGTTTGTTGCAACAAACATAGCAACAAAAGAGATTGCTCACAATGTTCTTAATAGTATATTTTTACTTTTAATTATTTTGTTTACTAAGGTATTGAATGAATCTTTTAATTTTTATTTGATACTCTATGTTGTAGTTGAAGTTGTTTTTACCATTGCTGTTTATTTTGAAACTTACAGACTTATGGACAAGGTCAACACAAAAATTGATGTGAAATTTTTTAAACAGATTCTTGTATTTTCCATTCCCATGGGCTTGTCTTCTGCGGTAGGTACGCTTTGCGCAGAAGTTGATAAGCTTATGATAGGCTGGCTTTATGATGAGGCATTGGTTGCCATATATTCAAATGCCGGACGCGAGCTGCCCATTACATATTTGTCTACATCATTTACTGCGGTTATGTTGCCCCAGATTGTAAAATTACTGTCAGAAGAAAAAAGAGAGAAAGCCGTAAAATTATGGCGGGATTCCATAGAGCTTTGCTTTATTATAATGAATTTTTTCTCTATGGCGTGTGTGGTTTTTGCACCGCAAATAATTTCAATTTTATATTCAGATAAATATTTAGATGGTGTTAGTGTATTCAGAATTTATTCTTTGGTATTGTCTTTAAGAGTGACATATTGGGGTATGATGCTTAATGCTCACGGAAAATCAAAGACAATATTCTATACGTCTGTTATAGCATTGATATCAAATATTATTCTTAATGTAGCGTGTTATTTTGCTTTTGGATTCTCAGGACCGGCAATAGCAACCCTGTTATCTGTTGTGGTATCGGCAGCTTCTCAATTGTTGTTTACAAAAAAGGAAGCTGATTTTGCAATAAAAAATATGCTTCCAATAAAACGATTGTTGGTAGTTTTAGGCATTAATGGTTGTGTTGGTGCGGTATTAACATTTGTTGTTGAGAAATTTGTTCCGGGAACAGATTGGAAAAGCATCTGTATATGTGTTGCTATAGGTTTTGTTTGGTTCCTGGTATACGCTTTGATTATGAGCAAGAGAATTAAAACGCTTATGAAAGGCATAAATATATCGAAATCAAAAGCATAAATAGAGTGTCTGTGTCTTGGACACAGACGCGTGATTTATTATATCAAGTATATTTATAATACTTTAAACATTGAAAGCATTACTTCAATTGTTTTGATATATTTGGTTGCTGAAACGGGTGCTCTCCACTCGATTACAATGCAACCTCCTTTATTATCGTCAATGCAATATACCGTTGTAATAATATCGCTGTCACTGTCACCAGTCTGAGAACGATATGCTGTATTTGCATTTTCGATTTCAAGTTTTGCGGAATTGTCTAATTTCTTGTGTTTTTTTTCTGCTGCACGGCAACATTCCTCGTAACTCATGTCTCTTACAGGTGTTACAGTCATTTTAACGTTACCGTTTTCTTTCGCTGTAAGGGTAGTTTTACCATCATCACTTTCTTTTGCGTCAAAAGTTGATGTATCAATAAAAAAAGTATAATTTTTATTGGGATTAACTATCGGGTCTGTAGAAGATGGGATGAATATTGCTGTGTCAGTAGATGTTGACTGTGCTTGAGTAATTGTTGTGTTTTCGGAAACTTCAGAAGAAATGCTTTCTGAAACAGTTTCGGTATTTTCATAAATTTCCGTTATGTTAGGAGAATCAGAATTACCGGTGGCTTTTTTCCCGAAAGGTGACAAAGCAATTGCCCCTATGGCAACTATTATCGCTAAAACACAAAGAACAATTATCAGATTCCGCTTTTTTTTATCGCTCATAATTAAGCTTTATCCTTTGAACCGAAAAGTTCAATTTTTTCACGAACAGTTTCTTTAATAGCTTCACAACCTGGAGCGAGAAGCTTTCTGGGGTCAAAGCCCTTACCCTGAAGGTCTTTGCCTGCTTCAATGTATTTTCTTGTAGCATCCTGGAATGCAAGCTGACATTCTGTGTTAACATTAATTTTGGAAACACCGAGTGAGATAGCTTTTTTAATCATATCAGCGGGGATACCTGTACCACCGTGAAGAACAAGGGGCATTGTGCCTGTTTTTTCCTGAACTGCTGCAAGAGTATCGAATGAAAGTCCTGCCCAGTTTTCGGGATATTTGCCGTGAATATTACCGATACCGGCTGCGAGCATTGTAACACCGAGGTCAGCAATCATTTTGCATTCGTCGGGGTCAGCACATTCGCCTGCGCCGATAACGCCGTCTTCTTCACCGCCGATAGAACCAACTTCTGCTTCAAGAGAAAGACCTAATTCTTCGCAAGTAGCAACGAGTTCTTTTGTTTTTGCGATGTTTTCGTCGATGGGGTAGTGTG
>JAZUOL010000024.1:0-7525 GCA_045604605.1 Acutalibacteraceae bacterium
AAGAAATCAGAAGATGAGAAAAAGTAAATTGTGAAAAGAAAGGTGTAAAAATGGAAGGATTAGACAAAAAACCACAAATTAAAGCATTGATAGAGAAAGGTAAGGCAACTGGTAAACTTACCACTCACGAAATTGATGCAGTAATTCTCGAAATGGATTTTGATATTGAAGAACTCGACAAACTTTATGAAACAGTTGAGAGCAACAATATTGAAATTATAGACGACCTTGGCGAGGAAATGCTTGACGCACTTTCATTCGACCTTGATGTAACAAAAAATGTTGAAGAAGAAGTGTCAACAGATGCTAAAAATGTTGCAATTGATGACCCTGTTAAAGTTTATTTAAAAGAAATTGGTAGAGTACCACTTTTAACACCTGAAGAAGAAATTGAACTTGCTATGAGAATATCTTCTGATGATGAAGATGCAAAGAAAAGACTTTCAGAATCAAACCTTCGTCTTGTTGTTAGTATTGCAAAAAGATATGTGGGCAGAGGTATGCAGTTCCTGGATTTGATTCAGGAGGGTAACCTTGGTCTTATTAAAGCGGTTGATAAATTTGATTATACCAAAGGCTTTAAATTTTCAACTTATGCAACTTGGTGGATTCGTCAGGCAATTACCCGTGCTATTGCAGACCAGGCAAGAACAATCCGTATACCTGTTCATATGGTTGAAACTATTAATAAGGTTAAGAAAACGAACAGTCAGCTTCTCCACGAAAACGGCAGAGACCCTACTGCAGAGGAAATTGCAGAAAAGCTGGATATGCCTGTTGAAAAAGTCCGTGAAATTTTAAGAGTTGCCCAAGGGCCTGTTTCCCTTGAAACACCTATCGGTGAAGAGGAGGATAGCCATCTTGGTGACTTTATTCCCGATGATGACGCTCAGGCACCTGTTGATGCAGCATCAATGGCTCTTATGAGAGAACAGCTTGCAGAGGTTCTCAAAACTCTCACCCCCAGAGAAGCAAGAGTTTTAAGTCTTCGATATGGTCTTGAGGACGGTAATCCCAAAACTCTTGAAGAGGTAGGTAAGGAGTTTAATGTTACCCGTGAGCGTATCCGTCAGATTGAGGCAAAAGCTCTTCGTAAGCTTCGTCATCCATCTCGTTCAAAAAAACTTCGTGACTTTTTAGATTGATTGTGTTACAATATATTGGTAATATCTAAATGAAAAGGAGATTTACTATGAAAATGTCAAAAAAACTTATTGCTATTTCGCTCGTTGTTTCTCTTGTAATGGCATTGTTTTTGCCTGTAGGTGCCTTTGCAGGTCAGGTATCTTATGAAATAACAAGCCCTTATGAAACTGTTGACTGGGAAAGATGGAATCAGTACCAGGCTATGCTTCACGCACACACACTTTATAGTGACGGTACAGTTGATGTTAAGGATGTTGTTGAAGAGTATTACAGATTAGGCTACGATATTCTTGCAATTACAGACCATGGTGTTGTTAACAAAGGTTGGAACAGAGTTCCCGACGTTCTTGACCTTGTTGGTTACAATCAGTATATCAATGATTTTGAGCCTATGAGCCAGGAGCGTTACGAAGAAATCACAATTGAAGGTGCGGGTCGTAACGGCAGACCTATGCTCGATGTTCCTTACGGTATTGAATTAAATGCTCTTGTTGTAAGAAAGAACCATATCAATGGCTTTTTTGTTGATTATGGTAATGGTATTTTAGGTGAAGAAGAGGATTACGAAAAAGTTATTGCAGGTAACAGTGCTGCAGGCGGTATCACATTTATCAACCATCCCGGTGACTTTATTGCT
This sequence comes from Acutalibacteraceae bacterium, assembly GCA_045604605.1. Classification (GTDB taxonomy): domain Bacteria; phylum Bacillota; class Clostridia; order Oscillospirales; family Acutalibacteraceae; genus DTU089. Next base: position 1,784 of record JAZUOL010000024.1, read on the forward strand.
GCTAATAAAGAAAACGGAAGAGCAGAAGATTATAATCAGCTCAAGGTTTTCATTGATCCTCTTATGAAATATGATAGCTGTGTAGGTATTGAAATTTTCAACCTCAGAGATACAACTGACCGTGCAGACCGTATTTTATGGGATACAATTCTTCAGTACACAATTCCTCAGGGCAAAAATGTATGGGGCTTCGCTAATGACGACTCTCATGCACTTGATGATATTGATGTAACTCGCGAAATTATGCTTATGCCTGAGCTTTCTAACGAAGCTCTCCGTACAGCTATGGAAAACGGTACATTCTTTGCTTGCTCAAGATATGCTCGTTATGAAATGGGTGAGGATTTTGTTGGTGAAGGCGAGTATGCATCTATCCATAGCCTCAATGTTGATGATGATAATGACACAATCACAGTTGTTGCATCAAACTATGATGTTATTGAATGGATTGCAGATGGCGAAATTATCGCAACAGGCGAAACACTTGATTTGAGAGAGTACAGTGATGAAATTGGTTGCTATGTTCGTTTCCAGATCAAAAATGAAGGCGGTATTGTTTGCTCACAGCCATTCGTTTGCGATGACGGTGATATGAGTGATGAAGCTGTTGAATATCCGGAAGAGCATGTTCCTAATAATATTATTGCAGCATTCTTCCAGGAGCTTCTTGAAATGTTAAGAAAAACTCTTATCGGTGAAGTAATTTTCAAAAATCTCTATCTTTAATTAACATAACAAAACCCCTGATTCACTAATTGAATCAGGGGCATTTTTTTATTCATCAAAAAGGGGAGTGGAGAAATATCTTTCAGCAGTATCAGGAAGAACAGCGATAACAGTTTTTCCTTTGCCCAATTTTTTGGCAAGCTTCTTTGCCGCCGAAACGTTTGTACCGCTTGAAATACCACAAAGAATTCCTTCCTTTGATGCAAGCTCTTTTGCAGTATTAAGAGCTTCTTCATCAGTTACAATGCAAATGTCATTGTATATTTCAGTATTGAGAATGGGCGGAATAAGACCATCACCGATACCCATCTGAATATGCGTACCAATAAGTCCGCCTGAAAGAATAGCTGCATCCTCAGGCTCTACTGCCCATATTTCCATATGAGGGTTTGCTTCTCTGAGCACCTCACCAATACCTGTTAAAGTACCGCCTGTGCCGATACCTGCACAAAAGCCATCAATAGGTTTACCAACCTGCTCAAGTATTTCTTTTGCTGTTTGTTTGCGCTGAATTTCAGGGTTTGCAGGGTTTTCAAACTGCTGAGGTACGAAAACATTTTCGTTCTCTTTCTGCATTTTAAGAGCTAGTTGCAAGCATTCGTCAATACATTTACCGATGTTACCCGCATCGTGAACAAGCTTAACCTCTGCACCATAGTGCTTAACAAGCTTTCTTCTTTCTTCACTAACGGAATCAGGCATAATAATTATTGTTTTGTAACCCTTAACCGCACCAACAAGAGCAAGTCCGATGCCCTGATTACCACTTGTGGGCTCAACAATTATTGTATCTTTGTTAATCTTTCCTTGTTCTTCAGCCTTTAAAATCATATTGTAAGCAGTTCTTGTTTTAATTGAACCGCCAACATTAAGACCTTCAAATTTAACAAGGATTTCCGCGCTGTCTTCATCAACAATTTTGTTAAGACGAATAACAGGGGTTTTTCCCATTGCTTCCAAAATATTGTTGCAAATCATTTATTGCACCTCAAAAAAACTAATATATTACCATAATATGTAATTAAAAACACACAGTTACCAAGTTTAGCATATTATGATTTACTTTTCAAGGAGTTTAGATAAGTTCTTGTATAAAATCTTTTCCAGCTCTTCTTCTGACAATCCTAAACTAAACAAAAACTTCAATTCATCTTCCTGCTTCCACATTGGGAAATCTGTTCCGAAAATTACTTTGTCTGCACCGTAAAGGTCAATTATTTCTCTTGCTCTTTCTTTTGAAAGGGCGTAGAAAGAAGAACAGGTGTCAACATAAAGATTTTTATATTTACACAAGATTTCCGGAGCCTTGTCCCATATGGACCAACCGCCGAAATGTGCGCCGATAATAATTAAATCGGGGAACATTTTCAATATTTTTTCAACTCTGTTTGGGTTGGAGTTATCATATCTTGAGTCGCCTGTATGTAAAAGCACAGGTAAATTCTTTTCGTTGCATATTTCAAGAATTTGAATTACTTTAGGGTCATCAACCTTGAAATTCTGTATATCGGGATGAAGCTTCACACCCTTTAAACCGAGCTCAATAAGGTGCTCTGCATCCTCCTCAAGCGCTTCACTTTCAGGATGAAGTGAGCCGAAGCCTATAAATCTGTCGGGAAAAAGCTCAACCTCGCTTGCAATAAAGCTATTAATGCTTTGGGCGTGGTGTGGCGTTGTTGCAACTGATGTTACAAGGCATTTCTCAACGCCTGCAGTGTCACATTGATTTATAAGTGTTTTCGCAGTGCCGACAAAACCGCAACCATTAATAACTCCGGATTCGCTTATGTGATAGAAATTATCAATACTATCAGTAGCTTTTTGCGCAATTTTATCGGGGAATATGTGGCAGTGAGAATCTATAATTTTAAATTTGTTATACATAATAAATACCTTCTTATAGTGAGGAGTGGGGAGTGAGGAGTGTCGGGGAAGCTTCGCTTCCAAACATTTTAAGCTTCGCTAACCACTACTTTTATCTCAAACCGAAAATATTTTGTATTTTAAAAATTCAGCAATATATTATACAAGGTTTGTTTTATTAATATAATTGCGTCGCAGACCCTTCCTTCCTCAATCCTAACTACTAACTCCTAACTATAAAAGTCGGACAGACACAGTTACTGTGCATAGTCCGACCTTTTGTTTATTTGTCAATTTGCAGTTTAATTAAACGCCTTGTTTTTGACTATTGTATCTGTCAAGAGATTCCTCACGCATTTTGTATTTGAGTATTTTACCTGCGGCGTTCATTGGGAATTCATTTACAAATAAGAAATATCTGGGTACCTTATGCTTTGCAATAGAAGCGTAGCCGTATTCCTTCATTTCCTTTTCGTCAGCAGTTTCGCCCTTGTGAAGAATAACCCATGCGCAACATTCCTCGCCATACTGTTCATCGGGAACACCAACTACCTGAACATCACGAACCTTGGGGTTGGTAAGATAGAATTCTTCGATTTCACGGGGATAGAGGTTTTCACCGCCACGAATAATCATATCCTTAAGTCTTCCTGTAACCTTATAATAGCCATCAGGAGTTCTCATACAGATATCACCGGAGTGAAGCCAACCATCGCTGTCGATTGCCTGAGCAGTTGCTTCGGGCATTTTGTAGTAGCCCTTCATAATATTGAAGCCACGAGCAACAAATTCACCGCTCTGACCATCAGGAAGCTCGAGACCTGTTTCGGGGTCAATAATTTTGCATTCAACACCCGGGAATGCACTGCCAACTGTTTCAACACGGTGGTCAAGGTCTTCGTTAACCTCACCCATAGTGCAACCGGGAGAAGCCTCTGTCTGTCCGTAAACAGAAATGATTTCTCGCATGTTCATTTCCACAGATGCACGACGCATAAGGTCTGCAGGACAGTTAGCACCTGCCATAATACCTGTTCGCATATATGAGAAGTCAGTTTTTGCAAAATCAGGGTGGTTGAACATTGCAATAAACATTGTAGGAACACCATTGAAACAGGTGATATGCTCATCGTTAACACAAGCAAGTGATGATTTTGGTGAGAAATAGGGGATGGGACAAAGTGTGCCACCGTGAGTCATCATAGATGTCATAGAAAGTACCATGCCGAAGCAATGGAACATAGGCACTTGAATCATCATACGGTCAGCAGTTGATAAATCCATTCTGTCACCGATTGTCTTACCATTGTTTATAATGTTGCGGTGTGTAAGCATAACGCCCTTGGGGAAGCCTGTTGTACCTGAGGTGTACTGCATATTACAAACATCGTCAGGCTTTACAAGAGAGGCGCGTCTGCGAACCTCTTCACGAGGAACAAGAGCTGAACGAGACAGCATCTGCTCCCAAGTAAGACAACCATCCATCTCGAAGCCTGCAGTAACAACATTACGAAGGAAGGGGAGATTTTTGGAATATAGGGGTGAACCGGGCTCAAGGCTTTTAAGCTCAGGACAAAGTTCCTCAATAATTTCCTTGTAGTTGATGTCCTTGCAGTATTCAATCATAACGAGTGTATGAGTGTCTGACTGCTTGAGCAAATATTCAATTTCGTGGATTTTATAAGCAGTGTTAACAGTAACGAGAACTGCACCGATTTTAGTTGTTGCCCAGAAGGTAAGGAACCATTGGGGAACGTTGGTTGCCCAGATAGCAACATGGTCGCCTGCCTTTACGCCAAGAGAAATCAATGCTGCAGCACATTCATCAACATCGCGACGGAACTGCTCATAGGTTCTTGTATAATCAAGAGTAGGATATTTGAATGCGTATTGGTCAGGGTATTTCTCTGCCATTTTATCAAGCACATCAGAGAATGTAGCGTCAATAACGTCGTATTTTTTCCAAGGGAATGTACCTGTTTTATCACGGTTGTAATGTGCGTGGTCGTAAACCTTTTTCTTGCGGCCTAAAGAGGAAATATAGTTTGTGAAATGGGTGAGAACGATGTCAGCATCGCTGATTTCTTCGTTCCACGCAGCACAGATGAAGCCCTCATAATTAAGTGAAGAAAGAGAGTTCAATAATTTCTCAACATCCAGATCGCCCTCGCCGATTAAAACGGTTTTACCATCCTTCATATCACCAAGGCGAACATATTTAATATATGCACCAAGGTTTTTTATAGTGGTTTCTGCGGTTTCACCTGCATCAAAATATGTTCCTCTTACGTTCCATGAAACACCGATAGCTGCAGAAGCAAAATGATTGATAATACCAATTACATTTTCAGTTTTTGCAAGATAACCGATTGTTTCAAATAAAATATTAACATCGCTTGACTGAGCACGTTTAATTGCTGCAGTCATTTTTTCGTCAAGCACATCAAAGTCTGTTTGGGTTTCTGTGCGGACAATAACATTTTCTATGCCTGATGCTGCTGCCATATTAACATATTTTTCAATAAGCTCAGCAGTAGTTTCTTCGCTTTCAATAGGTGTGGGCATACGAAGAGCTGAAACAGCAAGATTTCTGTTAACAAGCTTTCTCTTTGCGTCTGCGATACGGTCGCGTCTTAAAATACTGTCGTGATGACCGCTTCTTTCCTTTATGGCATCGTAAATTTCGAAGCCTTCAAAGCCGTAGTCAAAGGCATAACGACAGGTGTCAAGGAATGAGGCACGACTTACATTTTTAGTCGAAAATACAATTTTCATATTATGCCTCCTCGAATACGATTTTGTTTAATGCATTTATATATGCTCTGATGCTTGCGGCAACAATGTCAGTAGATGTGCCGTTACCGGAATAAAGCTTGCCGTTGTTACGAAGTCTTACAAGGGCAGAGCCAAGCGCTTCTTTACCCTCTGTTACAGACTGTACCTGGAAATCATCAAGCTCATAGTGATGACCGATGCACTGCTCAATTGCACGGAAAACAGAGTCGATAGGACCGTCGCCGTTACTTACACCGCAAATAATTTCATCGTTGCATTTTAAAGTAACCTGTGACATTGAAGCAGACATATTACTGCTTGTAGTTGTGTATGTTTCAAAGTCGGATCGTAGCCATGTCGTTCTGTGAGCCAAGGAGT
>JAZUOL010000025.1:0-13085 GCA_045604605.1 Acutalibacteraceae bacterium
CCTCAGTTAGATGTACATATTGATAAATAAAAACATTGTGGCACACTTTCCGGAAAGTGTGCCACAACTATTTCTTATATAGTGCAGTTTAAATGACTACTATTACAGCAAAGCCCTACAAGTATAAAAAAAACAAAAACCACCCAACAGGGTGGTTTCTGTTTTTGGCGGAGAGCAAGGGATTCGATGGGCTCTGCCCATCGCTCCCTTTGCGAACACCCGATTGTGTTCGGCTTCGCCGAGGGGGTTCGAATCCCTTTTTACGTATTCAAACAAAAAAAAAACAAAAACCACCCAACAGGGTGGTTTCTGTTTTTGGCGGAGAGCAAGGGATTCGAACCCTCGAAACGGTTTTGGCCGTTTACACGATTTCCAATCGTGCTCCTTCGACCAGCTCGGACAACTCTCCATCTGTTCAAAGAAATTAGTTATTAACTACTGTACTTCTCTCAAAGCGCCCTGCTATTATACATAATTGATATAAAAAAATCAAGTGGTTATTCATATTTTTTTATTTTTGTTTTTTATTGTATAGTTTATTTATTTATGGTATCATTCTCAATAACAGATTATTTCTTAGTGCACAATCCCGTAAGGTATAGGCTTGCCTATACAGCAGAACAAATACTAAGAAAGTTAATCCTGTGGCACAGGCAAGCCAGTGCCTTACAGTTATAAGCAAGGAGAGTTTTTATGAAATTCAAACCCTATCACAAAAGCCTTGAAGATTTGCATATTGGTACTGAAAGTCCCCGTGCATATTTCATCCCCTATGATAATCTTGAGGATGCTCTTTCAGGTGACAGAAACAAATCTTACTATTTAACCAACCTTTGCGGTGATGACTGGAGCTTTAAATTCTTTGACAGCTTTGAAGATTTAGACGAAAATTATCTCACTGCAGATTTTGATAAAAAGGATTTACCCTTGGTAAAGGTACCCGGTAATATTCAGCTTTATGAAAATGTAGAACACGATTCGCCCCTTTACTCAAACCTTAAATATCCTTTCCCAACAGACCCACCCCACGTTCCCGAGGACAACCCCTGCTCTGTTTTCATTAAAGAGTTTGATGTGAGTGCAGAAATGTTTGAAAGGGATAACATAATCACCTTTGAGGGCGTTTCATCCTGCTTTTATCTTTTAATCAATGGCGAATTTGTTGGCTACAGTCAAGTTTCTCACTGCACAAGTGAATTTGACATTTCAAAGCATCTCCATGAGGGTAAAAACAGAATTACTGTTGTTGTAGTTAAATGGTGCGACGGCTCATATCTTGAGGATCAGGACTATTTCCGCCTTTCAGGTATTTTCCGTGAGGTATATATTCTTTCCCGTAGCAAAAACCGCTTGAAAGATGTTTACATAAGACAAAGCTTCAACGAGGATTATTCTCTTGCAACTCTTACTGTTGAATGTGATTTGGTAGGAAGCGCTCCCGTTCTTTACGGGCTTGCTTCGCCCAAGGGTGATGTTATTGCCACAAGCGAAAGCGCAAACCCAACATTCACAATTGAAATTCAGAATCCTTTAATGTGGAATGATGAAACACCTTATGTTTACACCCTTTTCCTTACTGTTGAGGATGAGATTGTTCCTTTCCAGATTGGTCTTTCAGAGGTTAAAATCGAAAACAAGGTTTTCCTTGTTAACGGCAAGGGTGTTAAGCTCCGCGGTATCAACCGCCACGACTCAACTCTTAACGGCTATGTTGTTACAACAGAGCAGATGGTTGAAGATTTGCTCCTTTTGAAGAGAGCAAATGTAAACTGCATCAGAACCTCTCACTACCCCAACGACCCAAGATTTTTGGACCTTTGCGAAGCACTTGGCTTCTACATTGTTGACGAGGCAGACATTGAAACTCACGGTATGGGCTTCAACACAGATGCAGACTGGGACTGGATGCGCTGGTCAATGCTTTCAACTATTGATGAATGGGAAGAGGCTTATGGTGACCGCGCTGCAAGACTCTTTGAAAGAGATAAAAACCATGGTTGCGTTGTTATGTGGTCTCTCGGTAACGAAAGCGGTTGCGGTAAAAACCACAGAGCTATGAGAAATTACATAAAATCCCGTGATAAAAATGCTCTCGTTCACTACGAAAACTCTCACCTTGAATTCAAGGCAGTTCCCGAGGGCGAATGCTTCAAGGATATTTCCGATGTGGAAAGCAGAATGTATGCAGGTGTTAATTACATTGACGCTTACTGCAACAACGAAGAATACGACAAGCCCTTCTATATGTGCGAATATGTTTGCTCAATGTCGACAGGTGATGTTTACGATTACTGGGAGCTTGTTGATAAATACGATAATTTCTGCGGTGGCTGTATCTGGGAGCTTACTGACCACGCTATAAACATTCCCGATGAAAACGGCAACGCACGTTACTACTATGGTGGCGACTTTGGTGATTTCCCCAACGATGGTATCTGCTGTATTGATGGTCTTGTTTTCCCCGACAGAACTCCCCGTCCGGGTTACTATGATATGAAAAAGGTATATGAACCCTTCAGAGCGACCTATGAAAATGGTGAAATGACAATCAAGAGTGTCCGCTATTTCACAGAGCTTTCCGACCTTTCATTGAAATGGAAATTAACCTGCGATGAAAAGGTTATTGCAGAGGGTGAAATTGATACTCTCAATATCGCACCCCAAGGCTCTTCAACCTACAAGCTCTTTGACGAAAGCGCATATGAGCTTTCAGGTGACTGCTTCGTAACTGCTACAATTCACCAGAAGAATGATACTCCCTGGGCAGAAAAGGGTTATGAAATCGGCTTTTTACAGTTTGAAATTGCTACTGAAAAGGCAGTTGCAGATAAGAATGGCGACAAGGTTTCTCTTGCAGAGGCTGACAGATACGCAGTTATCACCTGCGGTGATGTTGAATACATTTTCGACAAGCCCTATGGCAGACTTTCTTCTATTAAAAAAGACGGTAAGGAATTCCTTGAAGCACCTGCAAAATTCAAAAAGTGGCACGCACCTGCTTACAACAGAGGCTCTGTTGACGAATGGTACGCAAACCATCTTCACCACGTTGCACAAAAAACTTATTCAACTGAAATTGAAGAAGCTAACAACAAGGTTATTATAGTTTCCGAAATTGCTCTTGGCGGTCCTGCAAATCCCCCGATTTTAAAGGGCAAGCTCACCCATATTTTCCATGGTGACGGCTCTGTTGATATTGCTCTTTATGGTGACATCCGCGAAAATGCACCTCTTCTTCCCCGCCTTGGTATTGAGCTTCTTATGAAGGAAGAATTTGAGAACATCAGGTATTTCGGTCTTGGGGAAACAGAAACCTATCCCGACCGCTATAAATCTGCTCGTTACGGTGAATATGAATTGACAGTTACAGATAACTTCGTCCACTACATTCGTCCGCAGGAAAACTCCTCTCACTTTAAAACAAGAAGAGTTGCTGTTGGTAAAAATGGCGGTAATGGTCTCTATGTTACAGGCTCGATGGGTGCAGAGGAATTCTCATTCAACGCTTCCCACTATTCTGCAGAACAGTTAACAGAAAAGAAACACGATTTCGAATTAGAAAAAGAGCCTTACACAATTTTCAACATTGATGCTCGTTTCAATGCTTTAAGTGAAGACAGTTCACTTAACAACGACCAAAACAACAGACTCTTTGACGAAAAGACCTTAAGCTTCTGCTTTAACATTAAGCCTGTTGAAATGAAATAATCTGGTGATACAAACTGATACTAAGTGATACTAACTGATACCGGTTAGTATCACTTATATTTTTAAAAGAAATAAATATTGCCATTATTATATTTAATTGGTATAATTCATTTATAAATACTTTTTTCGGAGGTATATATAATGAAAAAAGGTAAACTGAAAGATATGCTCTCCTACGGTGTGGGTGCGGTAGGTCTTGATTTAAGCTACGGTCTTTTTTACTCATACCTTGCAAAATATTTAACTGATATTCTGCATCTTAACAAAAAATTCCTTTTGTTTTTAACACCAATTGCTCGTATATGGGACGGCTTCAACGACCCTATGATGGGCACAATTGTTGACAACACAAAAACAAAAATGGGTAAATACCGTCCCTGGATTCTTATTGGTTCTTGTTGCAATGCAGTGGTTCTTTCCCTCTTATTCTCAAACCCCGGTTTTGAGCTTGGCGGAATTCCTCTTTATATTTATGTTGCGGTGCTTTATGTTGGTTGGGGTATGACAAACACAATGGCAGATATTCCCTATTGGTCAATGGTTCCCTCTTTCACAAGCGACCCAAAAGAAAGAAGCCTTATTGCAACGGTTGCCAGAACATTTTCAGGCTTGGGTCAGGGAATTATTTCTATTCTCACCCCCGTTATGCTTCCCCTATTGAGTGAGGCTACATACAATGGCGAGAAAATTGCAGACGCAAGAGGCTACAGCCTTTGGGCTATTATCTGCGCTTGTGCTCTTGTTGGCTTCTCTTCTCTTTCCGTTTTAAACACAAAGGAAAGGCATATTACATCACAGCCTGAAAAATTCACATTTAAAAAGATGTTCCATATTGCAAAAAATAACGACCAGCTTCTTATATTTATGCTTTTTGCAATGCTTTCAAATGCGGGCTGGTATATGATTTCAGGCGTTGGCGTTTATTTCTTCGATGTTGTTGCAGGTGACCCTGCAAAGCAGTCCACATTTAACATTATCGGTGCGGTTGGTTCAGTGCTCGGTCTTGGTGTTGTACCCGTGCTTACAAAATTTATGTCACGAAGAAGATGCTACCAGGTTTCTCTCGGTCTTGCTATTTTCGGTTTTGCCACAATGGGCATCTGTGTTAAATCATTCGGCTCATATATGGCGATGAATTTCTGCTATCTTATAGCTTCCATCGGTATTGCATCAATGTTCGTTTCCCAGACAGTTTTCCTTGCAGATATTGTTGACTACGGCGAAATCAAAATGGGCTTCCGTTCTGAATCTATCACCTTCTCAATGAAGGGCTTTTTGCAGAAAATGGCTTACACCATTCAGACAATTATTCTTTTCTCAGGACTTGAAATTTCAAAATACAACGAAAATCTTCATGCACAGAACAGTGCCGAGGTTAAATCTGCAATCAGCTTTATGATGCTTGTTGCACCCATAATCCTGATCACACTTTCACTTATAATTTACACCTGGAAATTCAAGCTTCACGGAAAATACATGGAAGAAATTACAGAGAAAATCAATGAAAAACACAAAGAATTGAATATATAATTCGTAAGGAACGGGCTTGCCCGTTCCTATACTTTTTTATTAATTTATCTGCGGTACAGGCAAGCCTGCACCTTAAGTAATATGAATGTTTATTGAATATTCAAATATTTGTAATTATTTGGTAGTTTTTTATGGTAAAATAAAAGAAAAAATAATTTTAGGTGAATGATTAATGAAAAAATTAAGAAAGAAATTGCCTGATAATATTTTGAATGTGATTATCGGCGGTGTTATGGCGGTTGTGGGGCTATTTGTCCTACTGTTTCCCGATACTTCACTGATTACTGTTTGCTATATTTTTGGAACTGCTTGCCTTATTGGTGGTATTATAAAAACTGCTCGTTATATAAAAGATAAAAAAGAAAACACACCCAATATTTTTGATGTAATATCAGGAGTTGTTCTTTTAGCGATTGCTTTTATGCTTCTTCTTCATCCGAAATTTCTGATGTCCGTTCTTCCCTTCATTATCGGAGTTTCCGTTGTGGTTTATGCTGTTTCCGCTTTCCTCTCGGGAAAAGGTAGTTTGTTTTCTAAAATACTTTCTTTTATCATTGGTATATATGGTATTTCTCTCATCATCAATCCCTTTAAGGGCGCAACCTCTATAACCTCTATGGTTGGCTTCGGTCTTCTTGTTTTCGGTATAATTAAAATTGTTTCCGAAATCATTATCAACAAAAACAATCCTAAGCTTCCTGATAACATTGACGGTGACGGATATATTGAAGTGGATTATAAAGATATATAAAATAAATTGAATATTATTTACAGCAAATCCCCCTGAAGGAATTCCTTCAGGGGGATTTTGAGATTAATATTTATCTACAATTGTTTTAGTGTTGGAATTTGCGCTGTAGGTTTTGCCATAGTAAGCTTTTACTGTATAAGTATATTCAGTACCTTTTTTTGCAGTTTTATCTGTAAAGGAAAGATTTGATATACCCTTTTCTACAGAAAGTCTGCTATAGCTACCGTTTGCAGTTTTTCTGTAAACTATATAGCCTTCTGCGCCTGCAACTTTTGTCCAATTAAGCTTAACTCCGCTTGTTGTGCTTGTAGGAGCTTTCAAGGTTGTATCTGCAAGATAGTACTTTGAAAGTGTTTTTGAAAGAGCTGAAACGCCTGCTTCATTCTTTGCACGAACTGCATAATAATATTTCACACCTGATTTTGCTGTTTTATCTGTGAAATATGTCTTGCTTGTAGAGTCTAAATATTTCCAGTCGCCGTTCTTTGTTTTGCGGTATACACGGTAGTAGTCTGCACCTGTTACCTTGCTCCAAGTAATTTTCACACCATTTGCAGTGTTTGAAATCTTGTTAACCTCAGGCTTTGAGCATTTAAGCTGAGCGATTTTTGCAGTTTTAAGAACCTTACCGCAATCTGTACACTCTTTATGCTTTTTGCCTTCGCCGTAAACAGTTGCTTTCTTATCTGTAATCCAGTCACCTTCAATATGACCTGTTGCAGGAACAACCGTAACCTTACCTACATATTCATGACAAAGTGCACACAATTTGCCTTCCTTACCGTCTTTTGTACAGGTTGGTTCTTCTTTAACATTATAAGAATATAACTGGTGAGCGCCTTTGCTTCTCTTTGTATATTTATCGCCACAATGCTCACATGTATAGTCAACTACACGTTCGCTGATACAAGAGCCTTTCTTCACAACCTTAGCTTTATAGCTATGTGAAAGTGCGGGAATCTCTTCATTTTCGGTGTATGAGCAACCATCGTTAGTGCATTTATAAACCTTGTTACCAACTTTTCCACAGGTTGCAGCTTCAACAACTGTACCCTCATCTAAGGAGTGACCGAGCTTCTTAATGGTTTTTGATGTCTTTTTAGTGCACTTTTCATTTGTGCATTTATAAACAATTTTACCATCTTCTGTACATGTTGCCTGCTTGGTTACTGTACCATTGTCATAGCTATGACCCAATGCAGCAATTGCTTCAGTATATGTTTTGGAGCAACCCTCTCTTGTACATGTATAGGTCATTACACCGTCTGCTTCACAAGTTGCTTTTGTTGTTACAACACCATCATTGTACTTATGACCAAATGCTTTAATTGTTTCGGTGTATGTTTCTGAACAACCTTCTCTGGTACATGTGAATGTCATCACACCATCTGCTACACAAGTTGCCTTTGTTGTTACAACACCATTGTCATAGTTATGACCGAGAACAGCAATATCTGCTGTTTCGTATGAATAACCACAGCCTGAGCAAACACGCTCTTTCAAACCTTTCTTGAGACATGTAGCTTCAGTTGTTACCTTCCATACATCACTTGCAACGTGATTAATAGAAGTCTTCATTCCACGCGCAGTAGCATAAGCGATTGCTGCTGAATCGCAGTTACCTGCAATTACAAGATCAGCAGAACAACCATTGAATGCATTATCAGCAATTGTTGCTACGCTATTGGGAATGTTTACTTTTGTAACATTTTTGCATCCGATAAATGCATCTGCTGCAATTGTCTTTGTGCCGTTCCAAACTTTCACTGTACCTGTTTTACCTGCGGGGCAAATAATAAGTGAAGCAAGTGATACGTCATAAAGAACACCGCTTACGCTGAAATAATTATCGTTTTTATCGTCAACATTGATTGCTGTAAGCTTTTCGCAATTTGTAAATGCACCTTTTTCAACAACATCTACATCTGCAGGAATGAAAATTTCTTTAATTGATGTTCCGTCAAATGCGGAGTCACCAATTTTGTTAAGTGTTTCGGGAAGTTCTATTGCAGTAAGAGCTTTACAACCCTTGAACGCATTCTTTCCGAGTACTTCAACGCCTTCTGCAAGAGCAACTGACTCAAGTGCGGTGCAGTTCATAAATGCATTCTTTGCAATTGTTTTTACTGTTTTTGCAATAACCGCTGATTTGATAGATGCCTTGTAGTCTGCCCATTCTGCTTCTGTACCGTCTGCATATACATAAAGTTCGCCGGATTTTGTAAGATACCATGTTACATTCTGAATCTTTCCGTTTTTATCTGCATATGCACCTTCATTTATTGCAAGAACATTGTCAAATGCTACATTGGGAATAGCCTCTGTATATGTATGGCCGCAACCATCATTCTGACATGTGAAGAGTTTTTCACCGTCTTCATTCAATGTGGGGGCTTTTGTAATTACACCTGCATCATAACTATGGCCAATTGCAGGAATCGCTTCTGTGTATGTTGAACCACAATCATTCTTACAAGTAAATGTCTTAACGCCATCGTCCTCGCATGTAGGTTCTTTTGTTACTACACCTTCATCATAACTATGGCCAATTGCAGGAATTGCTTCTGTGTATGTTGAACCACAATCATTCTTACAAGTAAATGTCTTAACGCCATCATCCTCGCATGTAGGTTCTTTTGTTACTACACCTTCATCATAATCATGACCGATTGCAGGAATAACTTCTGTATATGTATCGCCACAACCATTCTGACAGGTAAAGAGTTTTTCGCCATCTACTTCGCATGTAGCTTCTTCTGTCACTACACCTTTATCATATTTATGACCAAATGCAACAATTGTTTCTGTTTCATATGAATATTCGCAATTTGAACATACAAGTGCTCTGCTACCATCCTCAGTACATGTTGCTTCTTTTGTTATCTGCCATACCTGGCTACCTGTATGAGTAAGCTCTGTTGCAATACCTCTGCCTGTTGCAAATTCTGCTGCATAGGAATCACAATCGCAAGCAATTACAAGATCAGCAGAACAACCATTGAATGCATTATCAGCAATTGTTGTTACGCTATTGGGAATGTTTACTTTTGTAACATTTTTGCATCCGATAAATGCGTCTTCTGCTATCTTAGATGTGCCTTCCCATACTTCTACCTCACCTGTTTTGCCTGCGGGGCAAATGATAAGTGAAGCAAGTGATACATCATAAAGAACGCCATCTTTACTGAAATAGAAATCGTTTTTGCTATCTACATTAATTGCTTCAAGCTGAGTGCAGTTTGTGAATACACCCTTCTGGATTTCTTTCACATCTGTGGGAATTCTGATTTCTTTAAGTGAAGTGCCGTCAAATGCGGAATCCCCGATTACAAGTAAACTTTCAGGAAGAACAATTTCCTCAAGAGCTGTACAACCCTTGAACATTGCTTCACCAATTTCAATTGAACCGTTTCTTAAAATTACTGTTGCAAGTTTTGAACAATCAAGGAATATGTTTCTGCCTACGTTATCTTCTTCAAGACCACCGTAAATATCAACACTTTCGAGAGATTTACAGCTGTAGAAAGCAAATTCCTGCATTTCTCTGATAGAACCGGTTTCAACATTTTTAAGATTTTCACAATACTGGAATGCATATGCTTCAATTGTACCAAGACTAAGAAGAATTCTTGCATCAGTAAGGGCATTCATATATGCGAATGAACCATTTTCTACAGTTGTTGCTTCGCCGGTAATAGTAACTGTTTTTATAGTATTTCTGTAGGGAGCCCATTCCTCTGCAGTATTATCAGCCAAAATAACAAGATCGTCGGTATTGGTGATATACCAAGTAAGGTTATGGAAATCGCCATTTTCATCAGCATATGCACCATCATTTGTAGCTTTTAATCCGCTGAAAGCTGTGTTAGGGATTGCTACTTTATATGTATGGTTTGCACAATTCTCTGCTGTGCACCATTCATTTTCACAGGTGTAAGTAATTTCGCCTTCAGCTATTACTGTTGGGTATTTTGTAATTACACCCTTGTCGTACTTATGTCCGGTTGCGGGAATTGTTTCCATATAAACAGAACCGCAATCTGTTCTTGTACATGTATATGTTTTTACACCATCAATCTCACAAAGAGGAGCGAGGGTTATATCACCTGCATTATACTTATGACCTAAAGCAGGAATAGTTTCTTTAACAACATAACCACAGGTTTCATCTTTACATTTGTAAATCTTTTCGCCATCTGCTTCGCAAGTTGCTTCAGTTTTTACTGTACCATCGTCCATATTATGACCTGTTGCGGGAAGAGTAATCTCATAATATGAATAGCAACCATCGTTCTGGCAACGGAAAATCTTTTTACCATCGTTTTCACAAGTGGGTTCAAGAGTTACTGTGCCATTATCGTAATTATGACCTGTTGCAGGAATATCTACTGTGTATTTTGAATCACAGCCATCATTCTGGCAAGTGTATGTAACAACACCATCTGCTTCGCAAGTGGGTTTTGTTGTAATCACACCCTCGTCATAGTTATGACCAATAGCATCAACAATACCTGACTCAATCACATAACCGCAAGCAGAGCACTGTTTCTCTTTTGCACCTGCAGTTTCACAGGTGGGGTCAACTGTAACAATCCACTCAGCATCTGCAGAATGTGTAATCTCTGTATCAATAGCATAAAGCTTTGCATATCTTGCTGCATAAGAATCGCAGTTTGCTTTGATTTTAAGAGCATCGTTGCAACCGTTAAAAGCGTTAGAAGCAATTGCTTTCACACTGTCGGGGATTTCAATAACTGTAATACCTGTGCAACCGATAAATGCATCGCTACCAATACTTTCTGCACCGGCAGTGATAGTAACTGTACCTGTTTTACCGGCAGGGCAACAAATAACTGATTTAAGGGCAGCATCATAAAGAACACCATCAACACTTGCATAGAAGCGGTTTTTAGCAGCAACATTGATAGCTGCAAGAGCTGCACAGTTTGTGAATGCACCATCGCCGATAGATTCAACGCTGACAGGAATATCAATTTTTGTAATAGCGGTTGAATCAAAAGCAGAATCACCGATAATTGTTACTGTTGAAGGAATAACAATTTCTGCAAAAGCTGCACAATCCTTAAAAGCATTTTTACCAATTGTTTTAATACCTTCGGGAAGGTTTGTTAAGCCCTTAAGAGAGGAACAACCATAGAACATACCATCGCTGATTGCAGGCATTGCACACTTAATTTCGACACTTGCAAGTGCAGTACAATTACCAAATGCATACTCGCCTACCATTTCAACATTATGTCCGATATAAGCGGTTTCTACAGAAGAGCAATCATAGAAAGCATACTCGCCCACTTCAATAGTGCTGTCAGGAATTATTATATTCTTGAGAGCTCCGCAGTTTTCAAATGCAAGTCTGCCTATTATTTCAATGCTGTCGGGAAGAGAAATTGTTTCAAGAGCGATACAGTCTTCAAACATACCCTCGCCGATTTCATTCGCACCGTTCAATATTGTAAGACTCTTGAGAGAATCACAGGACTTGAAAATATTTTTACCAACAAGACCTGTTACAAGACCGCCACCGATACTAACGGTTTCAAGAGCATCACAATCATAAAAAGCATAATTCTGAATCTCTGTTGTGGAACGCAATATCACAGCTTTAAGCTTGTCGCAATTCTGGAATGCGCCCGCTCCGATTGTTGCGAGCATGCCTTCGAATGTTACCTTTTCGAGATTCTCATAGCCTGCAAATGTAGAGTTGTTAATGGTAGTAACACCTGCTTTAATAACAACCTCTTTAATCTGCGAAGCATACTGATCCCAAGGAACATCCTCATAATCCATATAGATTGTGAGAATTCCGGTATCATCGAATTCCCAGATTGTTCCGAGTAAATTACCTTCTTCATCTACGGCAACACCCGAGTCAATTACTGCTGCGAAAGATACAACTGATAAGCAGGAGAGACTGCTTAAAGCTATCATCACAGCGAGGAGGACTGATAAAATCTTAGACCTCATCAAAAACACCCTTTCGATAAAAAATGCAACAGTATTTATAAAATGATATAATACTACAGAATTTATTTTATTATAAATTGGAGTTTTTGTCAATAATTTCATACAAATAAACAATAAAAATAATGCTGAAAACTTGTATAAAAAAACAATACAAGCACTATGCATTTTCACAACAAAAAACACAAAAAAGAACGGCATTCGCGACCTGCACGAATGCCGTTTAAATTTATTATTTTGAATAACCCAATTCAAATGCTTTGAGGTTCATATCGAGGAATTTCTGGGGGACGCAGGATTTAACTGCATCGAGCCAAATTTCCTTGGGAATATCTGTATTTTTTGCCATTGCGCCTATAAGAACAACGTTTGTAGCTTTAGGTGAACCTGCCTGGACTGCAAGAGGAAGAGCGTCAAGCTCAACAACTGCTGCACCTGCATTTCTTACTGCATCAAGAACACCATCGGGGTAAACGCTGTCACCGATAACAACTGACATAGGGTCAATTTTCTGTGTGTTAACGATTACTTTACCGTCAGGCTTAAGGCAGGAAAGCCATCTTGCTGCTTCAAGCTGTTCAAATGCGAGAATAAGGTCTGCTTCGCCCTCGCCAACAACGGGAGAATATACCTTTTCACCATATTTAACATAAGTAACAACGGAACCGCCACGCTGACTCATTCCGTGAACCTCGGATACCTTTACGTCGTATCCCTCGTCTACAAGAAGGCGACCCAAAAGCTTACTTGCGAGAAGCGATCCCTGACCGCCTACACCTGAAATTATAACGTTTGTTGTTTTCATAATAATCAAATCCTCTCTTTTTAGTAAGCTTGTCAGTTGATAGCATCAAACGCGCAAAGCTGAGCGCAAACTCCGCATCCTACGCACAGAGTGTTATCGATAACGGCCTTACCGTTCTTCATGCTGATTGCGGGGCATCCGAGTCCCATACAACGCTTGCAGGATTTACACTTATCGGGGTTAACCTTTAAAGCGGGCTTTGTTTTAACACTCTTTAAAAGCACGCAAGGTCTGCGTGAGATAATTACCGAAGGCTCTGCTACTGCGAGCTCTTCCTTAACGGCAGTCTCGCAAGCGCCCAGGTCATAG
>JAZUOL010000026.1:0-3318 GCA_045604605.1 Acutalibacteraceae bacterium
TTTTATAAGTTCTTCCTCATTATGTTTCAGAAGGTCATACAAAACCGAGATGAGATAGGGAACGGTATCTATATTTTTCTTCTGCCAAATGCCATTAACTTTTTCTCTTGGCAGTCTGTTATCTGCACAGGCAATATGCTCATAGCTGATATTTTTTAATCGCTCACGAACCAATTCATGCGAAATTTTTTCGCCGTAAACTTTTATATATTTTTGGCGATACATTCTTTCTAACGCTTCTTCAAAATCAATTTTTAATCGACCTTCAAGATTATATGTTTCTGCCTGATCCATCAGCCTCTCTATTGGTGATTGATTATTTATAAAATCTTTAATATTTTTATTTGAGTATTTATATAGTCCGTCCTGCATACTATCCGGTTCTTTAGGAAGGCTATCACGATGTCCTTCGGAAATACTATCCGTAGTCTTTTCGGCAGACTGTTTTTCATCCTCATAGTATTCCGTACATACTGTGTAGAGATTAGAACCTTTTCCGCCACGACCTCTTGTTCGATTTTCTTTTTTAATGTAACTCAAATCGATGAGGCGATTAATGATATTTGCTGTTTTAGAACGGCTTATATTCATATTGGCGGCGATGGTGGAGTAGGAAGGAAAACAGATATTTTCCCCGTTTGATAATTTGCATAAGTAGCACAGCACTCTGAACTCGTATGTGTCGAGTCTTTTGTCCAGAATTGCTTCGTTAGGTATTGTGGTAAAGTTGACTTTTAGTTTTTTCATATTGGCCTCCTTAATTCCAAAACAAAAAGCACAGAGCATTTTAAAACTCTGTGCTTTGGAACTGATTTTGAATTAAGGGCTGGGGTTCAACTCCTTACGAAAAACCTTCGACAGTAACGAAAATACTGTTTTAGAGGAACACCGCTTGAACCCTGAAAAACCGCATGAAAAAGCGTGATGACACTACTGACAGTAATATCATCACGCTACTATGGCGGAGCGGGTGGGATTCGAACCCACGTCCCTCAAGGGGCATCATGATTTCGAGTGATTTTGGTCTAAAAAACTCTGTCGAAATTTAAGGTAAGATAACGGAATATAAAAGAGTGTGAAAACCCCTGTATTTAAGCGGTTTTCACGCTTTTTTTGTTTCAAAATACTGAAAAATCAAGAGAAACATTCGAACCCGATTTTAAGCAAATTTTTGCACGTTTTTGGGAACTTTTTGGGAACTTTTTTGGGAACTTGCACCTGCTATTAAATCTAAAAAAGAAAATGGAGAAATTTAATGTTAGTTAAATCAAAGGACTGCGTTTCAAAGGAAGAGTTTTACAAATTATGTCACATTTCAAAAAAGACGGCATACAAACTAATTAAGTCAGGAAGGATTAAAGCAATTAAACGGAATTGTGCCTCTCGTCATTATTACGAGATACCGATTAGCGAAATTGAACGACTTGAAAGCGTAAGGCGTTATCTCAACAAATTGCGGGAAGAAGAAATTCTTGTGGTAAGAGAGTATTATTCTAAAAAGCTTCAAAACTATCCCGATATTATTACTTCGGAAGATGTTCAGGAAATAACGGGATATGTAAAAGAGACTGTTCGCAGATGGATTCAAAGTGAGAAACTTGTTGCGACTGTGTATAAAAGCAAATACATAATAACAAAAAACGACTTTTTGGATTTTGTTATAAGCCCCTCTTATGTGGGGATAACAAGAAAATCGCAGGAACATCTTTCGGATTTTATAAAACTTGGAATTGTTGACAAAGGAGGTCAAAGAATATGAGAAAAATATTTGTAACACCTAATGTAAAAGGCTTTATAGAACAGGCAGACGATAAAACAAAAGCGAAAATAAACTCTGTGCTTTCGTATTTAACCGATGATAAAAATCCTCTGCGTGAGCCATATGTTAAGCATATTGCAATTTCGAAGTATAAGGAATTGTATGAATTACGGGTAAAAGCCTCCAAAGAAATGTCGAGGGTTGTTTTCACCCTCTCGAACGACAATATTGTTCTTCTGTATGCTTTCAAAAAGAAGTGTGACAGAGATAATGAAAAGGCTTTTGAACGGGCTTTTAAGATAAATAAATTTAATGAGGAACTTACGGAGGTATGTATATGAGGAAATCATCATTTTTAATCGGATTACTTTGTGGGAGCTTGTTGTTTGGCGGAGTTACCGTGTTTGCAAATTCAGAGATAGTTGCCAAACTTACGACACAGATTTTCTTTTGGAATAATAGTCAGGTTGAGCTTGAGGCATATAACATCAACGGAGCAAACTATATAAAGCTTCGAGATGCAGCTGAATTATTTGGAGTTAGTGTAGAATATTACGAAGATACAAATACCGTCTATTTGGGAGAACCGAGAAAAGATAGTATCCCAAAAATAATAATTGACGGCAACGCTTATGCAAAGGAAGACTATTCGTTAAAAGCTAATCTCGATATATTCAACGAAATTTATACGAGGGATGCTTATAACGCAATTAGACAATCAATTGTTGATATTGCAGAAATAACTAAAAATACAGATGAGAATGGTTATAATGCAGATTATGAATATGCTCACTTTGTGGATGGAACATTTACCGGTACGGGAGAGACAATAGAAGCAATGAAATCCGTAACCGCAACGATGTTCGGGTATTATAATCTTAGTTTCGGTTATGAGCCGACGATAAAGAATTTGTACGAATATCCCGGCTACCGAATCTGCAAGGTGCAGATACATAAACACTTTGAGTCTGCAAACAAAGCAACGGGTAACTTTATTGCAGAGATCAAAAATCTGTCCGACACAGAAAAAGTAAAACGGATCGCCGATTACATTTGCGACAGAGTTGTATATAAAGATGACAATGTTGGAGGAATCAACAGCGTGTTCACCGAAACACCACCCGTAAACGGACTTTGCGGCACTTATGCAAATGCTTTTGTTTATCTGTGTCAAAGGGCTGATATCCCTTGCATAATCGTCAAGGACGATGTTCATGCGTGGAATGAGGTTTATATTAACGGAAAGTGGTATATAGCGGATATAAGCTATTACGATGTGTCAAGAAACGATGCAATACTGTTTCAGGGAACATATGTCAGAGCAGATATTAACCCCCAAAAAACAAACTTTGCAAAAGAATTGCTTGTTCCGGGGAGTACGGAATGATAGACTCAATGAAGCGGTGCATTTAATGCGCCGCTTTTTACGTTGAGAAAATTTAGTCAAGTATGATTGACTAAATCGTAATTGACTAATTGAATTGATGAAAAATATGTATATTTTGCAGAAACAGATGTTTTGGTAAGTCAATTGTAAAGTGAAATGCAATACTTGTTTG
>JAZUOL010000027.1:0-2253 GCA_045604605.1 Acutalibacteraceae bacterium
TATTTTTTTATTTTCATAAGACCTTCTCCAAAAATCGAACCATATTTTATATAATTATAGCTTTCTTTAATGGTTGTGTCAACGAATAATCTCATCTGATAACAAAGGGTATTCTTTATGGGGCAACCCACCACCGCTAATACGTCCCTCTCCTATCCGCCAATAGCGAACAGGGATGATAGGCTTCGCAATACTTTTATTTTATTCAGAAAACAACAACGGAACAGTCAAGACCGTTCCCTACATTGCTATCTGCTATTTGCTATTTGCTATTTGCTGGCGACTGGCGACTAAAAAATACGACAGACCTTTTGTGTCTGTCGTATTTTTCACTTTATCTTATTCCAAAATTCTCAATAACATAGTCCATATCCTTGTCTCCACGACCTGAGAGCTTAATAAGAATTGAACCGTGATCCATTTCTTTAGCCATTTTCATAGCATAAGCAACTGCGTGGGAGCTTTCGATAGCAGGAATAATACCTTCAAGACGAGAGAGCTTATAGAATGCATCAATTGTTTCTTCGTCATCAACAACATCATATTTAACTCTACCGATTTCCTGCAAGAAAGCGTGTTCAGGACCTGATGATGGGTAATCAAGACCACTTGCAACTGAATAAACAGGAGCAGGCTCGCCGTTTTCATCCTTAAGCATAATGCTGTTAAAGCCGTGCATTATACCCTCTGTGCCGTATTTAAGGCTTGCAGCGTGGTCACCAAGCTTTGGACCTCTGCCGAGAGGCTCAACACCGTAAATATCAACGGGGTCATTAAGGAAGCCTGCAAAAAGACCTGCAGCATTTGAACCACCGCCAACGCAAGCAACAATTGAATCGGGCAAATGACCTGTCATTTCAATGAACTGTTCTCTTGCTTCAATACCGACAACGCTCTGGAAATCTCTAACCATCATGGGGAAGGGATGAGGTCCGAGAACCGAGCCGATACAATAGATGCAATCC
This sequence comes from Acutalibacteraceae bacterium, assembly GCA_045604605.1. Classification (GTDB taxonomy): domain Bacteria; phylum Bacillota; class Clostridia; order Oscillospirales; family Acutalibacteraceae; genus DTU089. The sequence goes on from JAZUOL010000027.1 coordinate 966, forward strand.
TTATATTCCTTACTGTAAGCATCAAAAGCTGCGTCAACTGCTTCCTTAAGAGTCTGAAGACCATGAGTAACCTCGATAACATTTGCACCGAGAATTTTCATTCTTGCAACATTGGGAGCCTGCTTTTTAATATCAACAGAGCCCATATAAATATCACATTCAAGACCGAAATATGCAGCCGCAGTTGCAAGAGCAACACCATGCTGACCTGCACCTGTTTCAGCAATAATTTTCTTCTTACCCATATATTTTGCAAGAAGAGCCTCACCCATACAGTGATTAAGCTTATGAGCGCCCGAATGGTTCAAATCCTCTCTCTTTGCATAGAGCTGAACTCTGCCGATGCTATTTGAAAGTCTTTCAAGGTGAGTTATGGGAGTAGGTCTGCCCTGAAACTCTTTTCTGATTCTTCTGAGCTCTGCAATAAATTTTCTTGACTGGCAAATGTCATAATAAGCCTCGGTAATTTCCTGCATGGGAGCTTTTAATTTATCGTCAATAAAAACTCCGCCGTATTTACCGAAATAACCCTCTTTTGTGGGGTAATCCTTATAATAGGTATCAAAATCGATGTTGTTAAAAATCATAATAATTTCTCCTTTTTTATTTTCTTGGAGCAATATAATAACCTGCCCCATAAACTATGGGACAGGTTTAATAATCCTGCGGTACCACCCAAATTCGTGTAAAAAACACGCACTCAACTGTGTACTGACATACACATAGCATTCTAACGGTTGCTTGCCGTCTCCCCTACTTAATTCAGTTCGCCCTCGGAAGTCCATTCAATGAAAATTCCCCTATCGGCATTCCACCACCGCCGACTCTCTTTAAGGTTCTGTAACCATTTACTACTCTTCGTCACAGGTTTATTTTATGTGTTAGAGTTTACCATTTAGAATTTAAAATGTCAACTATTTTTTTGAATTAGTGGTATTTCGGTAAGAAATCACCATGAGCTTCAATAAGGTCATCAACCATATTTTTAATGTCGTCGATGCTCAATTCACTTGCAGTATGGGGGTCAAGCATTGCTGCCTGATAAATATGCTCAAGCTTTCTTGTTCTTGCTGCTTCAATTGTAAGAAGCTGAACATTGATATTTGTCATATTCATTGCCGCACACTGAACGGGAAGTGCGCCAACGAAAGTCCCGTGAACACCTTTACCGTCAACAAGGCAAGGAACCTCAACACAAGCTTCTGCAGGAAGGTTTGTGATAAACCCTCTGTTAAGAACATTACCGCCAATTTTATAAGGTGTGTTTGTTGCAACGGATTCCATAATA
>JAZUOL010000028.1:0-28496 GCA_045604605.1 Acutalibacteraceae bacterium
CCTAAAATGACCTGCAAAGACATTGGTGAAATCAAAGAAAACTACTTAGCAATTGCTAAAGCAGCGGTTTCTATGATAAAAAACAATGATGTTATTTTCATTACAAGTGCATCTGTTGGCTACCTTATGACTCAAAACTTACCTGCGGATATTAAAATTCGTGTTGTAACAAACTCAATTGTAATTGCAGAGGAGTTGAGAAAGAACGATAATATTTCTGTAATTATGCTTGGTGGTGAAATGGATAACAAAGGCAACTGCTATGATGCAATTGCTATTGAAACAATCAAGCGTTTGAGATTTGATAAATGCTTCTTAACATCAGCTTGTATCTCTGCAAGGTTTGGTTTATCAATTCAAAAAAGTCAGGCAATCAGTTTTTGGAATGCAGTAATCGACAGCTCAAAGCAAGCAATTGGCTTATATCCAACAGAAAAAATCGGTATGGATTCAATTGTGAGTATCTGTCCTGCAAACAGACTTAACACCTTAATTACAGACTGGGATGCATCAGAAGAAGACTTATGTCAATTCGATGACCTTGGAATTGAAGTTGTTATAGTTGATAAGAAATAATTTATTATTGATATAAATTGAAATAAATAATCACAAAGGGCAGGGGAATCCCTGTCCTTTGCTGTTGGATTTAGATTTATATTATTTCATTTTAGGTTTGAAATTCTTCCTGTCAAAGCTGGGGTTAATCGCATAGAAATTCTTAGAATCCATTCGGTCAGAAGCTAGACGTAAGCCTTCGCCAAATCTTTGATAGTGTACGATTTCGCGTTCGCGAAGGAATTTGATTGGGTCGCGAACATCAGGGTCGTCAACAAGGCGGAGAATGTTATCGTAGGTTGTTCTTGCCTTCTGTTCGGCGGCAAGGTCTTCGTGAAGGTCGGTAATTACATCACCTTTAGACTGGAATTGAGCAGCAGTATAGGGATAACCGCTTGCGGCAACAGGGTAAATGCCTGTTGTATGGTCAACAAAGTAGGTGTCAAAACCACTTTTCTTGATTTCTTCAAGAGTAAGATTTCTCGTAAGCTGATATACTATTGCACCAATCATTTCAAGGTGCGAAAGTTCTTCAGTACCTACATCAGTCAAAAGACCTTTTAACTCGGGGTAGGGCATGGCGAAGCGTTGAGAAAGGTAGCGGAGAGATGCTCCTAATTCTCCGTCTGGACCGCCATATTGGGTTATGATTATTTGCGCGAGCTTTGGATTAGGGTTTTTAATGTTTACAGGATACTGTAATTTCTTTTCATACATAAACATAATCAATCACAACTCCCTTGGTTTTCCCATGGCCATGGGTCGCAGAGCCAGTCAGCTTCGTTTGAATTGGTAAAAGTAAGAGGTCCGAATCTGTCCTCAAATTCTTTTTTGAGCATTTTGGCTTCGTTTGTGTATTTTCTGAACATTTCATTTGCAGCTTTGTCACAAGGGTGTGTGTCAAGGTATAAATGCAATTCCCAAGCGGCGAATTTTGCTGCTTGAAGCTTGCGGAGAAGTTTATTTCTTTCAGCCATTCATAACACTTCTTCCGCAAAATGGTTTGTTAAGCACGGGGAAGAGTGTGCCTTCGCACAAAGCCATCTCCGCAGAATAAGTTGTTTTATCAAGTTGAAAGGGCACATAAGCCATTGCAACAACTGTGTCATTGGGAAATTCTGTTGTTACACAGTTGCAGGGGCAATCTGCATTTTGCTTTCGCATTGCCGTTTCAACCATATAAATGTTGTTGTATTTGTCCATTATAATTCTCCTTAAAAAAGAGTTGGAGCGCGTGTCCGCTCGTTACATTATATGGACAACATGAAAATTTGTGAAAAATATACGAGCTGTAAAAAAACTTTCGTTTTTTACAGCCCGTTCGGTTTATTTTATCTCGATTTTAAAAAGTCTTGCTCCGTGGGAATTAACCTTTGCGGAGAATTCGCCGTCGGTTACTGTGTGTTCTTCATGTTTCCACATATCCCAAACGCTGTATTTAACACCACCGATTGAAATATCGGTAATATCAAAGCCGATTTCTCTTTCTTTATCATCAGTGTTGAAAAGTGCAACATATTTGCAATTCTCACCGGTTGATGTCCAGATAATTTCACCCTTGCCGTCGGTTTCTTCTCTCTTGAACTGTCTTGCACCGCTTGAATTCTTAAGCATATCAATAAGCTCTCTGTTTTGAAGAAGTGAAAGGGTGAATTCATCGTTGTCACGCATTTCGCCACCCATCATAAAGGGGGAACGGAAAATGCCCCAAAGGGTCATCATTGTTATCTGCTCATCGTGGGTAAAGCGAGTGTAACGGTCTCTGTATTCGGGTTTTTCTTCAGTAATCTGAATTCTGCCCAGAGGAAGCATGTCGCAATCAGGCCATGCACCGGGCTGAACATATTCCTGCCAAACGTAGCAACGCTCAAACATAGCGTGGAGCTTGCTCCATTCATCCCAGAAATCGCCTGTCATACGCCACAGGTTTGCATGAGCTGCAAGGTGTTCGTGTTCCCATACGGGTGCAGGACCGGGTGAAAGGCTGAGAACCATATCTCTGCCGCATTTGTCGATAGCTTTTCTGAGCATTTCAATTTCTTTTCTTGCAGAATAAGGGTTGTCAGGGAACATTTCTGTGTTAGCAATATCATCGCACTTGATGTAGTCTACATCCCAGGATGCATAAAGCTCAAATATTGAATCGTAATATTCCTGTGCGCCTTTTTTGTCGGTATAAAGACCATACATATCAGGATTCCATTTACAAATAGAAGTAGGATTTGCAATATCCTTTGCAGTAACACCGTTGCATTTGATTTTAGTGTTCTGATGTGCCGCTTGCCTGGGGATACCTCTCATAATATGAATACCGAATTTAAGACCGAGTGAATGTATATAATCGGCAATGGGCTTGAAGCCTTTACCATTTGCAGAAGAGGGAAAGCGTTCAACAGATGGAATAAGGCGTGAATATTCATCCATACAAAGTGGGGCAAAATAGTTGTAGTAAAAGCTATTTGCAGTAGGCTCTGACCACTGAATATCGCAAACAACATATTCCCAACCATAATCTTTAAGGTGCTTTGCCATATAATCTGCATTGGCAAGAAGCTGTTCTTCATTTACTGCCGCACCGTAGCAGTCCCAACTGTTCCATCCCATAGGGGGAGTAAGTGCAAGTTTTTTATGCATTTTAATCTACCTCTTTATGCTTCGATTTGTTTCATTATTTCATCGTATGTAACGATATTGCCGTATTTGGTGAAATCAACTTTTTTTCCGAGAATACGGATGTTTTCGACCATTGGTTTATTGTTTGTATAAATGGGTTTACCGGGAGTGATGGGATAAATACCAAGACAACTGAAAATATACCAAGCGGCAGTTGAACCGTTATCCTCGTCACCGGGGAAGCCATCATCCTTCCATGAGAAGCCCTCTGCACAAATCTTTTTAAGCCAGTATTCAGCCTTTTCAGGTTGACCGAGATATGTGTAGATAAAGGGAATGTGGAAGCTGGGCTGATTGGAAATTGCACATTGACCCCAATCACAAACTGCCATTTCTGTCATTTCGTGGATTTCGTAGTTGTACCCGCCAACTCTGTATTCTGCAGGTGTAGCAAATAACTCGTCAAGTTTATTTATAAGAGCATCCGTACCACCATAAAGCTCTGCAAGACCTTCAATATCGTGCTGAACAGCAAAGCTTGTCTGCCAGGCGGCAGCTTCCGTATAATCTCCGCCCCATCTTATGGGATCGAAGTCCGGCTTGAAGTTACCTTTTGAATCTTTAGGCCTCATAAAGCCTGTTTCTTTGTCGAAGATGTTTGCATAGTTTTTAGAACGCTTGTGATAATATTCTTTCTTATCCTCATAGCCTAAAATCTCTGCAACTGTTGCGAGGCATTCATCGAAATATGCTGCATCAAGAGTGAGGTTAACGCTTTCCTTGAATTTGTCGCAAGGCACATAACCAAGCTCAAGATATTTCTCGCATCCCTCTCTGCCGTAAGCGGAAACAGTGGAAGATTTGTTTGCGTGATGCTCCATACCTTCAAATGCGGTTTCAAGTAAATCCCTTGAAATCAGATTTCTTGTGGCAACATCAGCTATAACAGCATCAATTGCGGTGCTTGGCATACAGTTTTTAGCATCTCCTGCAGTCCAACGGGGGAGCCAACCGCCATCTTTGTAATCCTGAATATATCCTTCGATAATCTCAGGAAGAACGTCTTTTGCAATAATAGCATAGAAGGGGTAGTTTGTGCGGTATGTGTCCCAGAAGCCGTTGTCAGTGTATCTGACACCTGGAACAACTTTATCAGCACTTGGTGAATAGTGGATAGGATTGCCGTTTTCATCAGGCTCGTAAGCCTTATGAGGATAGAGGAATGTGCGGTACATGCAGCTATAGAAGGTTTTCATTGTATCTTCATCTGCATCAATCTCAATTTTGCTGAGATACATGTTCCATATACGCTCATTTGCGTCTTTAAGCTCATCAAAACTACCGTAAACAGAATCGTGCTGAAGATTTCTTAAAGCCTGTTCGTAGCTTATAAAAGATGTTGCAACAGTGAATGTAACCTCCTTTTTCTTGAGGGCAATATGAATGCCTGTGCCTTCGCCTGCAATATGCAAGCTGTGTTCAGTATCGCAAGTGTCTCTGTTTCCTACAAGGATTTTATCAGCATCAACTGAATCCGCATCAAACTGGAATACGTAAAAACCCTTGAGCTTTCCTTTGTCGTGGGTGTTTCTGCTTTGGTTGCAGTCTGTCCAACAGTAAAGACGGTTATTTTCTTTATCATATTCATATTCACAGTTGTATTTAACGGGTAAAACTGACAAATAACGGTCAAAATCTTTTTTAAAGCTGAGCCTTACGCAAGCACCGTATTCGGTAGGTGTAAGCTCAAAATCGCAAAAAGGTCTTTTGAGATAGCATTTAAGATAGTGGGGTTGTAGAATTGCTTTTTCGGGGTCATAACCTGACCAACAATCTTCAAAATCAACATAAGGATTTTCGATCTGAGGCATCATTGTAAATGCACTGTGGTCACTGATCCAGGGACTTGGCTGACGGGTAAGACGAATTCCCTCAACAGAGCGGTCATCAGGATGGTAGTACCAACTGCCACGAGATGTTTCCGTCTGCAAGCTGAATGCAGCAAAACTGAAAGGTCTTTGAATAAGCGGTAATGTGTTACCCTGAGAAAAACGATGCAAGGATTTAGAGCCCTGCTTGATGTTTACATATTTGAGATAATTCATAAAGTAATCCTACTTTCAAACGTTCTGCTGATATGATACCATATATACACAAATCTTTCAATAATTGCTGTAAATAACCTTGGAATTATACATCTAGAGTTTTTAATACTGTTGTTGAATAGGCTATCATAACAAAAATATAACCACCAGTTAATTAATTTACTGATGGTTATATCTTTACTTTTTACTTGATGAGTGGCTTTTTATTATGAGTATACTAATCAGAATTCTGAATTCATTACTACAAATGTCATTCTTTCCTGAATACTTGGACCGCCATGACCGGTGCCGATTCCACCGTGGTCAGAGGTTATTATAATAAGCCAGTCTTCAGCTTCATAAGTATCTCTTGCTTTGATAGCTTCAATTGTTTCAAATCCGTAACTGTCGGCTGTTGCAAAAGCCTCTTTATAGCGCGGATTGTTAAAAGTGAAGCCGTAGTTATGACCTGTTGAGTCGGTAGGTTCGTAAATTACGAATATGAAATCCGAACAATCTGCTTTTGTTACTTCATTAATAGTAGCTTCGTGAGATTCTTCGTCATTTTTGCATTTGTTGAAAGCTACATTAAGATTGTTCTTTTCACAATATTCCTTTTCAAGAAGGTAGGTCGCGTTATCTCTTGAAAAATGACCTGCCCATTTTGTGATGAATGATGCACTATCAATCAATTTCTCTTCTGTAAGAGAGGTGAGAAGAGTTTTTGTATCAAGTGACTTTGTTATATCGTTTCCTGTGATTCCGTGAACATCAGCCCATTGACCTGTTAATATGGAGCACCAACCGGGTGCAGTTGAGGTGTCCTGGGTGTTTTCTTCGGGGTAATTAATACCGCCACAGTAAGCAAGATTTACTGATGCACCATCTTTAAGCATTGTGCTAATAGCACTGCTTTCATTCTGCATTTCAGCAAGAATATCTGCACGGCAACCATCGTAACCGATAACAATTGCCTTCTTTTCAGTTTTACCTTCGGGTAAATCTGAATTGAAATGGTCTTTTATAACACTGTAAAGCTCGGTTTGAGGAATTGCAGTTTCGATAGTGTTTTCATATTTCACATCTGCAACATTCTGCCTGAATAATTCTTCGGTATCCTCAGAATCCTTAAAATATCTTGTGAAATATAAGGCGAGAGCACCTGCAATAATACCGAGAACAACTACTATGGAAACAATCGAAAGTATAATTTTCTTCTTGTTTTTCATTATGAAAACTCCTTATTTGCCTTCGTTTTCAATAGCAATATTTTCTTTGTGGCGTTCTTCACGCATCTGCGCAAGCTCGCGATACATCTGTTCTTTCTTTTCGCCCTCAATATCGTACATTGTTTTGAGAATGATCGATTTTAAAAGGTTGCTCATGGCATATCCGAATAACAGGAAGGCAAGAAGCCATAAGCATGTTTTAAGGTATGTTGGCTGTGCCTGCATTGTAGCAACAAGGTCACCTTCTGCAGAGGACTGATAACCCGCCCAAGCAATCATAAAGGGGATCATAAGCTCTTTGAGATAGTTCAGCGCTGTCTGAATCCAGCCGGGAACAATGCCTTGTATAGCTTCCATTCTTTCACCTGTCTGCCATTCAAGATAATCATAATACTCAACATTGAAATGGGAATTGGAAAGCTCCTGAATACCTATACCAACACCGAAAATGAAATAAAAAACATAGAAGAAAATACTGTTCCAACCGCTGAAAAACATAATACCCATCTGAGCTTCTGCAAAGCAGATTGCAAAAAGTATGCCTGCAGAAATCATAGCATAAGGACCGCAGAATTTAAGAAGCTTTGTGGGCTCGTGCTTTTTAGATAACTTGGTTGTGATAAGATTACCGACAACAGTACCGATAGCTGTGGGGAGAGTGAGAAGCAGGTTCTTTGAAGAGCCTACGGTAATTGCAGCAAGGTAGGTAGACATTTTACCAAGCATAGCAAGAGTATTTACCCATTGCATACAGTGGTAAGCACGATAGTTTTTGTATTTAAAAAGAGTGAAAATTGCCTTTGAAATTTTAACTTTTTCCTTTTTCGGAAGCTCAATTCTCTCTTTGCAGAAAAGACCACACATAAGGTTACCAAATGCAGTAACAATTGCAGCAACCAAAGCCAATGTCATATACATAGCGTTTTTATCGTCGCTGAAAAGACCGTAAACAAAGGTGCCCAGATATGCTCCGCCGTAGCCGAGATAGTAGGATAACTGCCAGATAGTTGCAACAGTTTTCTTTTCTTTGGGGTTAGGTGAAATAACCTGAGCAACATTCTGACCGAAGTTGTTAAAAGTGTTGAATACTGTCTGACAAAGGACAATGCCGTAACGGAACAGTATCATCTGTTGAACGGTTAAACCCTTTGGTACATAGAAGAACAACACAGTAAGAATGAAAATAGGCGCTAAGCAAATTATATACCACTGACGGTATCTGCCCCAACGGGATTTCCATTTCTGAACAATAATACTTGCAATGAAGCCGATTGCAAGACCTGTGACTGTCGTAAGAGTTGTCTGAACTGCAAGAATGCTTGCAATTTCATCTGAACCAACTCCAACAGGCCCAAAATACAGCTCGTGTAAGAAAGCAGCTGCCAGTGTACCTGTAAGTGTAGTTCCGAACATGCCACCGATTCGGGCAAGCATAAGGCACACATACTCGAACTTAGTAACATTTTTACCTATGTCAGAAGGTAAAGCATTTGCAGGAACTGTATTAGCGGAAACTTTTGCTTCTTTCATTTGATCATCTCCTTATAAAATAATTGTAATACATACAAAGTTTAAAATCAATTGTTGGATTTGTAAGAAATAATCATAGTTTTTTGTGAAAAAAACAAGTTAATCTGAGTTTTACTCCTTAGTTTTGTTGCATTTTCTTTATATCAATGGTAAAATTATTGTGGAAATATTTGTTTTGGTTTATAGGTGCAAAAAGTGGTGTTGAAATGAAAGAAAAGGTTTATTTATATTTGCTTACAATTCCTTTTGGGAAGGTTGTTACCTATGGCCAAATTGCAGAATATTTAGGGAATCGTAAATTGGCGAGAGTCGTAGGCAATATACTTCACAACAATCCCTCAGAAGAAAAATTTCCTTGCTATAAGGTTGTGAATTCTAAAGGGCAGCTTTCTTCCGATTTTGCTTTTGGCGGAATAGAAAAACAAAAGGAAAAATTAGAGGCGGATGGGATAGAGGTTATAAATTACAGAGTAGATTTAGAAAAATATGGGGTAAAATACCCCCATAATAATTAGGAGTTCGGATTATGACTTTTGAAGAAAGAAAAGAACAGGTGAAATCATATTTAGGGAAGATAGTAGTTATAGGCATCGACAGACCAATAGGTTATGTTCATAAAAAAGAAAACTACACTCTTACATACCCAATTAACTATGGGTTTATTCCCGGTGTTCTCGGTGGTGATGGTGAAGAGCTCGATGTTTATCTTTTAGGTGTAGATGAGCCTGTTGGGGAATTTGAGTGCGAAATTATTGCAATTGCTCACCGGCGCAATGATGTTGAAGATAAGCTTGTGGGCGCGCCTGTTGGTATGAAATTTACAAAAGAAGAAATTGAAGAAGCAATTAATTTCCAAGAGCAATATTATGATACTGAGGTAGAGGTATTGATATGATATTTGAAGAAAAGAAAGTTGTATTGAAAAACGGTGTGGAAGCCATATTGAAAACTCCTGAAATTTCTGATGCACCTGAGCTTATTGAATTAATGGGAACTGTAAGCGGTGAAACTAAGTTTCTTGTAAGATATAAAGAAGAGTGGGAAGGTGTAACTGTACAGGGCGAAGAGGATTGGGTTCGGAGTGTTCGTGAATCCAAAAACTCATTTGTGATAATTTGCCGTGTGAACGATGAAATTGCAGGTATATGTAATGTTACATTTAAAACCGGTATGAAAACCTGCCACAGAGCATCGGTAGGAATCGGACTGCGTAAAAAATACTGGAATATGGGTATAGGCTCCGCTATGTTCCGAGAACTTATAAATGCTGCAACGGAACGTAGTGGAACAGATTTTATGGAATTGGAATTTACCAAAGGTAATGAAAGAGCAAAATCACTCTATGAAAAATTCGGATTTCAAATTGTGTCCGAAAAGCCTAAAGCATATAAGCTTAAAGATGGCACATATCAGGATTTAGTTTATATGCAGAAATATTTGTAATCAGCAAAAGAGGTGTTTTCTTTGCAAAATGAATTAAAAATCAGTTTTAAACCTATGAATAATAATGAGTTTCAGATATATTCAAAGTGGTCTGTAAAGGCTTATGCAGAGCACTTGATAAAATCAGGTGATGAAAAATTCAGGTTTAAAGCTTTAAAAGCGGCAAAAAGTGAGTTTGATGATATATTTCCTGATGGAGCAGATTCCTCTGATAACTATCTTTATATAGTCGTAAATAATGATAACGAAAAAATTGGTGTTATCGGGTATCAAAAAAGTCCCTTTGAAGAAAACGCTGCATTTGTTACAGAGAATGTTATTAAAGAAGAATATCGCGGAAAAGGCTATGGAAAAAGTGCTTTTATAAAGATACAGGAGGATGCACGAGAAAAAGGTTTTGGGAAAATGGTTCTCAACTGCTTTAAGCATACCCCGATATCTTATTCAATGTACGAGAAGAACGGATTTAAAGTAATAGAAGATTACGGCGGAAGCGTAATTATGGAGAAATATTTATAAGCCATGAAAAAAGTAATCGTTATAGGTTGTCCCGGTAGCGGAAAAACCACTTTTGCGGAGAAACTACAAAAATGCACAGGACTGCCCTTGTATTATCTTGATGCAATATGGCATAAGCCCGATAAAACTCATATTCCAAGAGAAGAATTTGATGAGCGAATAAAGGGAATATTTAAAACATCTGAATGGATAATTGACGGGAATTACGGCAGGACAATCGAAATGCGCCTGAAAGAGTGCGATACAGTTTTTCTCTTTGATTTACCAACAGAAATCTGCATTCAGGGTGCAACAGAGCGGATTGGTAAGGGTCGCTATGATTTACCTTGGTTAGAAACAGAATTAGATCCCGAGTTTGAGTCTTTTATAAAAGAATTTCCCGAAACCACTTTGCCGAAGATTTATGATTTGGTTGAAAAATACAAAGCGGAAAAACAAGTGATTATATTTAAATCAAGAGAAGAAGCGGATGAATATTTAAGATACAAAACAATGAAATTTATTGATGAATTAAAAAAGAACTTTAAAAGCTCTGAGAATACAGTTATTGAACCGCTTAAGCTTGAAGACTATAACAAGTGTTCAAATATATGGAATATGAAAACTCAACCGCTTACTGAAAAGTGGCGAGAGGAAATTGCATCGGGAAATCGTCTCGTTTTTATTTACAAAATAAATGGTGAATTTATCGGTGAGGGCGCATTGGTTTTAGATACAGGTGACCCTGATTACACTATTCAAGGTAAGCGGATTTATGTTTCAAGAATGATTGTTAAAAAGGAATACCGCAATCGTGGTATAGGTAGTGAAATACTTGCTTTCCTTATAGATAAAGCTAAAAAGATGGGCTTTTCTGAAATGACAATCGGGGTTGATAAAGATAATGTAAATGCTCTGTACTTATACAGAAAATTTGGTTTTACTGAAGTTCTTTTTGATGGTGCGGACGAAGACGGCGAATATTTTAAACTGATGAAAAGAATATAAAAGAAGGTGTCACACTAACCTTTTCTGGTAGCATGCGTTCTGCTTTGGGAGCAGAAATGCCAAGTGACAATCCTTTTGATTATCATATAAACTCAATTATAAAACCCTTGTTCGATTCAGAAGCGAACAAGGGTTTTGTTAATTGGATTTTAGAATTCTTGGTTTATTTGATACGTTTATTTAACTGTGGGTGAGCTTTTTGTTATTCTTTTTCCTCTAAAATATTTTTGATTAATTCATCGATATCTTCATTTTTGTGGGCCCTGTAATAAAGAATAAGTCTCGCTTCCTCCCAGGATAAATCCGACATTTTTAAAAGATTTTCGCTTACATCATCGAAATGAAAATCATTTTCGTTGCTGTGCAGAGAAAGTCGGGGAGTGTAGCCGTAAAATTCATCAACGGTAACCTTATAAAACGATGCAAGAGAGGTAATTATATCAATAGTCGGTATCGCTTTGTTGTTTTCGAAATCCTTGTATTCCTGTTCTGTGATACCCAAAACCTCAGCTACTAATTTACAATCCAGTTTATTGTATTCCCTGAATTGCTTCATTCTTCTACATAGCATCTTGCACCACCACACTTCCCATATTTTGTATCATATTAACATATAATTCGACAAAAATCAACAAAATCTATTTTGCTCTGTAATATGTTGTGGAGAAAATATGCTTATAGTTATGGAAAATAAAAGAAAACTGATTGCTCTTATAAAGAACAATCAGTCTTTTTTTATTCTAATCCGAGTAACCAATTAACCGAAACGCCTAAAACCTCCGATAATGCGATGAGCTCCGTATCGCAAACGGAACGGATTTGACCTTCAAGCTTTGAAAGCCCTGATGCATTGAGATCGACACCGCGAATCTGCAATTGAGTTAATAGGTCTTTTTGTTTCATCCCGATTTCCTTGCGTCTTTCCTCGACCTTGGCTCCACAGATGTTGCGGGTGCCGACAGGTTGTTTTCTAACCCTCATATCGGTACCCCTTTCTTTTCAAGCTAATGCATTATACCGCTATCATAATATCACAATAAAACAAAATTTTCAACAAGGAAAAGTGGTCTGGAGGGAAAAAGCGTGATAAATGTATTGTAAAAATAATAAAAATATTTGCTATAAGTGTATTAATGTGGTAAAATCATAAAAGGTATTATATATTACGGAGGTATTATATGAGCTTCGGTACAGTTTTTTTCGCTGATTACAATTGTCTTACAAGTGCAGAGGGTTTGCTTTCTGCAGGAATGGAAAATGTAAGTGTAACCTATGATATGTTTTTCAGAGAGCTTCCTGATTCGGGTGGCTTTGCTATTATGTCAGGCTTGCATCAACTGATTGAAAAACTTGCGTATATTACTTTTAGTGATGAAGAATTGGAAAATTTTAAGGAACTCGGTTTTTCTGATAAACTTATAGAATATTTAAGAAGCTTCCGATTTTCTTGCGATGTATATGCAATGCCTGAGGGAACTCCTGTTTTTCCTAATGAGCCAATTGTTAAGGTTCAGGGTCCTGCTATTCAGGCACAGCTTATAGAAACGCTTTTACTTAATACGATTAATCACGAAACACTTATTGCTACTAAGGCCAACAGAGTTGTGAGAGCGGCATCAGGAAGAAAGGTTTTTGAATCCGGCGCAAGACGTGCTCATGGCTTTGATGCAGCTATTGACGGAGCACGAGGTGCTTATGTTGGTGGTGTTAACGCGACAACTCTTTATCCCGCATCCCGAAAATACGGCATACCTCTTGTTACCATGATGGGACACGGTTGGGTTCAGCTTTTTGATAGCGAGCTTGAGGCGTTCAAGGCTTATCTTGAAGAGCACGGAGAAGAGGGCGCTCTTCTTGTTGATACCTATGATACACTTGACAGTGGCGTAAAAAATGCTGTTGAAGCTTTTAATACAGTTCTTGTTCCCAAGGGCTTAAGACCAGCCGGTATTATAATTGATAGTGGTGATATGACCTATCTCTCCAAACGTGCAAGAAGACTTCTTGATGAAGCCGGATTCCCCGATTGCGATATATATGTTTCAAACTCTCTTGATGAAACGCTCATTAAAGATATGCTTAATCAGGGTGCAAAAATTGACGGCTTTATTGTAGGAGAAAAGCTTTTGACTTCTGCATCATCGCCTGTTCTTGATGGGGTGTATAAGCTTTGTGAAACTGAAAAGGATGGGGTTAAAACTCCTGCTATAATGGTAAGTAACAATGTAAATAAAATAACAACACCTTGTTCAAAACGAGTATGGAGGCTTTTCGATATGGAAAGCGGCAAAGCTATTGCAGATGTGCTTACACTTGATAATGAAAGCATTGGCGATGAAAAGACTTACTCTCTTTTTGATCCTGATTTTACATGGAAGAGAAAAACAGTTGATAATTTTGTTGTCCGAGAAATGCTTGTTGAAATATTCCGTGATGGTGAGTGTGTTTATAAAAAACCTTCACTTGAGGATGTCAGAGCGTATTGCAACGAGCAGGTGGCTGCCCTTTGGGAAGAGGTTGCAAGGTTTGAAAATCCTCATAAATATTATGTGGATTTTTCAGGTAAGCTCTGGGGCGTGAAGCAAGCGCTTATTGAAAAAATTACTCGTTGCTCCGAAATGGAGGAACAGTAATGTCTGAAAAATTCAAGTTGGGTTTGTCAAGAAATCGCCTTTTCGAGTTCGATAATTGTGTCAGCTTTTTAGGTGAGTGTGAGGAGGCTTTTGAGCTTTCGGAATGTGAAAAAGCTTTGAAGACTCTTTTGTTGAAAGAACCGCTTTTGTGTTGCGGAGTTGAGCTTTACGAAGATGGTCAGGCGTATCTGGTAACGGAGCGTAATCAGATTTCTTTAGAATGCTTTCAGGGTGATGCGGTAGGATTTCTTAAGGAAAAAAGAAAAGTTGGTATAGATTTTTCAAAAAATCTTTTCTCTTTTGTTATTCTTAACGGAAACACTTTAGGTATTTTTGCTCATACAGTTGTTGCAGATGCCCGCTCTCTTTTGTATCTGGCAAAGGAGTTTATGAATATTTATAAGAGTAAAAGCTTTTCGGTTGTGCCTTCAGAAATAAAAGTGTTGTCTGAAATCTCGCAAATGCCATCCAATGTTTTTTCTGTGGTTGTTGACAGGCTGGCTTCGGGCTTGGAGGTAGGTTGGCAAAAGAAAACCAAGGTGTTCAGCACAGAGGATTATAGAATCGCACGTAACAAGTATTTGTCCGCTGAAACCGAAGAAGAAATAACAGAAGTTGTTCTTGACAAAGAAATTTTTGAAAATGTGCGTAGCTTTGCCGCGAAAAGAAATGTAGATACCTCATCGTTGGTGGCTTTTGCTTTTTACGATGCTCTGGCAGAAGTTTTGGGTGGAAGGCGAAAATACCGAAAAATGAATGTTCAGGCTAATGAGAGGGTATTTTTCGAAGAGTATAATAAAATGCAAATCGGTGCATTTAATGGCTTTGTACCCGTTGAGAAGAAAAAGAACAAAGGTCAACCTGATACTTTGGAAAGTAATGCGGTAAGCTTCCATCAGGAAATTTATAAGCGTGTTACAAGTGCCTTTAAAGTGTTTTATGGGGAGTTCCTTTTTATGAGGCTTCCGGAAAGCTTTGCAGATTCACAATATATGTATTGCGCAGGGGCGTTTGAGCATAAATATTCCAAAAAGCTTGCTTGTACATATGGTTGTGCAAATAAAGTAATGGGAGAGTTTTGTTCCTTTAATTTAAATCAGAGCTTTTGGTCGGACATTGAAAGGTTCAAAAGTATTGTGCTTTGTGAGCCTTTGAAAATGAGGTCTTCTTCTTTGATTACCTTTGTGGAAAAAGGGGATGCTGCTAAAATTTATTTTGATTACAGAAAGAACGATATACCGGATTCTAAGGTGAAAATTATTATTGAAAAAGCAAACGAAATATTGAAGAATCTGAAATAAAATCCAATAAAATAAATTATCGGTAATTTTAAGCAAATTTGCTTAAAATTACCGATTTTTTTGTGCAAAAGCTATTGACAATGTGGGCTGAATTTTTTATAATAGTGGAGCAAAGTGTTCTAAATAGGGTCAAAGTGTCTCGATTTTAGCGCCAAAAACACTATTTTGAAAGGAGAGCTGTGTATGTTCTGCGGTCAGTTTAATCATACCCTTGATGAAAAGAACCGTTTTAAAGTTCCTGCCTCTCTCCGTGCCAAAATGGGTGTTGAAGCATATTTAATTAAATCTCCCGACCCCAGTACAAGGTGCTTGTATATGTATTCCGAAGAGGGTTGGAATGAGCTTTATGAACAGTTCACAAAGGGCGACCAACATGACGAAACCACAAGACGTGTTTCCAGAAAAATTCTTTCCGGTGTTGTTTATGGTGAAATTGACAAAGGTGGAAGACTGACTCTCAACGCTGCCCTTAAAGAATTTGCAGGGATTGAAGATGAGGTTTGCGTTGTGGGAAACACAAGGCATATAGAGCTTTGGTCACCTGCTGAGTGGGAGAAAGAAATGGCTATTCTGGATGTTACTCCTACCGCGTCGCTTAATATTGATTTTTAAAAGCTATGGAATTTAATCATATTTCAGTTCTTCTTGAAGAATCGGTAAATGCACTTAGTGTGAAGCCTGACGGAGTTTATGTTGACTGCACCGCCGGTGGTGGCGGACACTCGGCAGAAGTTTTAAAAAAACTCGGTGAAAATGGGCGGATGATTCTTATAGATAGAGACCCCGATGCAATCAAAACTGTCACAAATCGCTTTAAAAATGATAAGAGGGTTACTATTGTTCATAGCAACTACTCGGAAATTAAAGCTGTATTAAATAATCTTGGAATTAATGGGGTTGACGGAATAATTGCTGATTTAGGTGTTAGCAGCCATCAGCTTGATACTGCCGAAAGGGGCTTTTCATTTCATTATGACGCTCCTCTTGATATGCGAATGAGTCAGCAAGGTACAACGGCAGAAGAAATTGTGAACACTTACTCACAAAAAGAATTATTTAATGTAATAAACAAATACGGCGAAGAAAAATTTGCCGGATCTGTTGCTTCTGCAATAGTAAGAGCACGGGATAAAAAAAGAATAGAAACCACTCTTGAGCTTGCAGAAATAGTTTCAAATGCTATTCCTGCAAAGTTCAGACGAAACGGACACCCTGCCCGAAAAACCTTTCAGGCGATCAGAATTGAGGTTAATGCGGAATTAACTGTCTTAGAGAACACGTTGCCCGATATGTTTGAATGTCTGAGTGAAAACGGGGTTCTGGCAATTATTTCATTCCATTCTTTAGAGGATAGAATTGTTAAGGAATATTTCAGAACCTTGAAAGAAGGGTGTACCTGTCCTAAAGATTTCCCTGTTTGCGTTTGCGGAAAAACTCCGAGAGCTATTGTTAAATCCTCGGGCGTGAAGGCAACGGGAAAAGAAGTTGACGAAAACAACAGAAGCCGTAGCGCAAAGCTACGCACGGCAGTTAAATTATAATGAAGGATTCAAAATACAAAGGGAGGAGAGAGTATGGCAACTTACAGAAGCTCGGCTGCTTACGATTTGTCGTTGTTTGAGCCTCAGGTTGTGGAACAACCAAAAAGGGTTCAACAGCCTGATGTTAAAAAGGTTGCTAAAAGGCCTGTACCTAAGGTTCAAGAAAAGATAACCACAGCAGTTGAAGTTAATGGAATGAGCCAGACTGTTGAACGTAAAGCAGCATCTGTTCAGGTTAATAAACTGGCTAAACAGCTTATTGTTTGTTTTGTTGCGGGCTGTCTTTGCTTTTTGGGCTTGCTTGTTATGGATTCAAAAATTAATGCACTTGATAAGCAGATTTCCTCCATTGAAAATAAAATAGATATTCAGGAGGGCGAAGCTGTAAGGCTTAATGCGGAGCTCAGCAGCAAAATTGCTTCCGATAAAATAGAAAATTATGCAGAAAACGTGCTCGGTATGGTTAAGGCTGAAAGTTATCAAATCAGTTATATCGATTTATCTGAGGGCGATGAAATAGTTGTGTCTGGTGACAGAATTGTTGGCGGACAGAGTGATATTTCCAAGAAAATAAAACAGCTGTTTGCATATATTTTTTAAATAAAAATATGTATTTATGGGAGTTGAGTATCTCGACTCTCATTTTGTACTTTTTTTGGTAGGTTTTTATTATGACTCGTGTGAATAAAAATTTGAAAAAAAGAAGCATTATTGCTATTGCAATTCTTCTTGTGTTAGGTTTTGGTGTGGATATTCTTCGTCTTGCATATTTCCAGATATTCAATGCTGATGAGTATAGAGTTTTTGCGGAATCAGGTCAGTTGAGTGACACACAAATTCCTGCAGACAGAGGCGTAATATATGACAGTAATATGGAAGTGCTTGCAGAAAGTGCTTCTGCTTGGCTTGTATATGTAAATCCCTCAAAAATAGAAAACAATGAGCAAAGAACACTGATTTCAAAAAATCTTGCAAAGATTCTTAATGATGAAGATCTTAAATGGAAAGATATTTATAATAAAATCGGCAATAAAGATTATGGCTATGTAAAAATAAAAGGGAAAATTGAATATAATACAAAAACCCAGGTGCAGGATTTTATTAACGAAAACGATTTGTATGCAATTGTTTGTATAGACCCTGACACCAAGAGGTATTACCCCTATGGCAATTTCGCTTCTACGGTTATTGGTATGACTAATGTTGACTCTGACGGCAGAGTAGGAATTGAGCTTGAGTACAACGATACTCTTACGGGTGTGCCCGGCAGAATAATTACTGCCCGTGACGGACATAGCGATTTAATGTCAACAAATTATGAAACAAAGTTTGACGCAGAGCAGGGAACAAGTCTTGTTCTTTCTTTGGATAAAACAGTTCAACATTATCTTGAAAAAGGCTTGTCGCAAGCTGTTGCGGATAATAAAGCTACTTCGGCTTACGGTATTGTTATGGATGTTAATACCGGAGCAGTGCTTGCTATGGCAACTATGCCCGATTATGATCTCAATAACCCTGCTGTTATTACCGATAAGAAGATTTTAAAGAAGCTGAAAAAAATCAAGGATAAAGAAGAATATGCAAAAGCGTACAATGAACAAGTGTATATGATGTGGCGAAATAAGGTTGTCAGCGATACTTATGAGCCCGGTTCTGTTTTCAAGGTTTTTACTGCTGCGGCAGGGCTTGAAGAAGGTGTTGTTACTCCCGATTCAACTTATAATTGTGTTGGTGCGATTCAAGTAGCAGATAACAGAATTCACTGTCATAAGCGCGAGGGTCACGGAGTACAGACAGTAACACAAGGACTTGTGAACTCCTGTAACCCCTTCTATATAACTATTGGTCAGAAATTAGGAACTGAAAAGTTTTATAAATATTTTGAAGCATTCGGATTTACTGAAACAACTGAAGTTGATTTGCCTGCGGAAGCAAGCCCCGTTGGTGGGGTTACTTATCATAAAAAAGAAGATATGGGAATATCTCAGCTTTCATCAAGTGCTTTCGGTCAGACCTTCCAGGTAAGTGCAATTCAGATGATTACCGCTGTTTCTGCTATTGCAAATGGCGGAAAGCTTATGGAGCCCTATGTTGTTGCAAAGCAAATAGACCAGGAGGGCAACACTGTTTATGAAAAAACACCTACAGTAAAAAGACAGGTGATTTCTGAAAGTACCGCAAATGCTGTTCTTGAAATGATGGAGCAGGTTGTTGATGGCGGTACAGGTAGAAATGCTTATATACCCGGCTATCGTGTGGCAGGTAAAACAGGTACTTCGGAAAAGCTTACTGTTGATGGTGAGTATATTGCATCCTTTGTGGGCTGTGCCCCGGCAGACGACCCTAAAATAGCAGTTCTTATAATTATTGACGAGCCTCAGGTTTATAACCACGGTGGTGGCGCTATTGCTGCTCCCGTTGCAGGTGTTGTAATTGAACAAACTCTCAAATACATGAACGTTGAACCGGTATATTCTGATGAAGAATTGGCAAAGCTCAATACTTTAGCACCCAATGTAAGCGGCATGACAGTTGCAGCTGCAAAGGAAACGCTTTCAAAACACAATTTCAATGCGAGAGTGGTAGGTAACGGCGATAAGGTCGTTTCACAATATCCTACCAAGGAGCAAAGTGTGCCTGTGGATGGCGTTGTTATTCTTTATACGGAAACCGGAAAACTTGATACAACTTCAACCGTACCGGATTTAACCGGATTGAGCATAAGCGAAGCTAACAAAAGAGCGGTGAATTCCGGTTACAATATTAAAGTTTCCGGTGCATCTCTAAACAGTGTTGTTGTTTCTTATAGGCAGAGTGTTGAAAAAGGTACAAAAGCAGAGCTCGGCTCAACAATCACAGTTTACTTTAAGACAACTTCGGGCGTTCAGGATGATTAATAGCAAATGGCAAATAGCAAATAGCAAATAGCGAATAGCGAATAGCAAATAGCTAATTGCTAACTGCTAACTTAAATCGGAGGTTTAAATTATGCTCCTTTCAAAACTTTTAGAAGACGTAAAAGTCCTCAACACTTACGAGGACAGAGAGATAACCGATGTTACCGATAAAAGTGGTAATATCAAAGAAGGTTGCGCATTTGTTTGCGTTACAGGCGCTCGTTTTGACGGGCATTCCGTTGCAGAAGATGTTTTGAAGCAGGGAGCAAAAGCTGTAATAGTAACAAGGGATTTGGGGCTTAAAGAGCAGGTTATCGTTGAAAATTCCCGCGAAGCTTATGCTATTATGTGCAAAAATCTTTTCGGAAGAAGTGCTGATAAGTTAAAAATAATCGGTATTACAGGTACAAACGGAAAAACAACAACAGCTTTTGTAATAAAAGACATCCTCAAAGAATTGGGTGTTCAGAGCGGTCTTATCGGTACAGTGAAGAATATGGTGGGTGATAGAGATTTTCACACGGAGCTTACAACACCTGACCCCTATGATATGCATGCTCTTTTCAAAATGATGGTTGATGAGGGAATAGAGTATTGTGTAATGGAAACCTCTTCTCAGGCTTTTCACCAGATGCGCCTTGCGGGTATCCATTTCGTTATAGGTGCTTTCACAAATCTTACTCAGGACCATCTTGATTATCACGGAACTATTGATGAATATAAAAAATGTAAGAAAAATTTGTTTTTAAATTGTGATAAAGCAGTTTTTAATAATGATGACGATGCATCGGATTTTATGCGAGATGGGATAGATGCTTCTGCAACTGATTATTCAATTAATAAAAATTCTTATTATAAAGCAGAAAATGTAGAACTTTTCTCCGATAGAGTAGAGTATGATTTGAACGGACAAAAGGTTATTTTTCATATTCCGGGCGGATTTTCTGTTTATAATTCTCTTACCGCAATTTCGGTTGTGAATAATTTAGGCTTTGATTTGGAAAAGGTAATCAAGGCAGCATTTAATGCAAAAAGCGTAAGCGGAAGAGTTGAGGTTTTAAAGACAAATACTGATTTTAGTGTTATAATAGACTATGCCCATAGTCCTGACGGACTTGAAAAAGCAATCAATGCAGTTCGCGGCTTTACAAAGGGCAGAGTTATAACCCTTTTTGGATGTGGTGGCGACAGAGATAAAACAAAGCGCCCTAAAATGGGGAGAATTGCTGCAGAGCTTTCCGATGTTGTTGTTGTAACAAGCGATAACCCCCGAACCGAAGAGCCCGAAGAGATTATCAAAGATATTCTTGAGGGAATAAAAGCGGAAAATAAAGAAATTATAACCATTACCGACAGAAGTGAAGCAATAAGAAAAGCTATTTCTATTGCTCAGAAGGATGATGCTATACTTCTTGCAGGTAAAGGTCACGAAACATATCAGGTAATCGGAAAAGAGCGCGTTCATTATGATGAACGTGAGGTAGTGGCAGAGATACTTAATTGAACAGGTGAGTTTAATGGAAAAAATTTCACTAAAAAAAATAGCAGAATGGTGTGACGTTAGAACTGTTCTTGATGGCTATGTTGAAAAAATTTCAACTGATAGCCGTGATATTGATGAAACAACACTTTTTGTTGCTCTTAAAGGTGAACGCTTTGATGCAAATGACTTTGTTCCTGATGTATTGAGCAAAGGCGCTAAGGCTGTTGTTTGCTCACGATATGACGGGAATGATGAAAGAGTGATTCTTGTTGAGGACACAGGCAAAGCACTTTTAGATATTGCCGCAGGCTACAGACAGAAATTTAATATTCCTTTTGTTGCTTTAACTGGTAGCGTGGGCAAAACCACAACCAAAGGTATGATTTACGCGGTTTTAAGCGAAAAATTCAATACTTTAAGAACAGAAGGCAACCTTAACAATGAAATCGGTGTTCCGAAAACGCTTTTCAGATTAGAAAATTCTCATGAAGCCGCAGTTATTGAAATGGGGATGAACCATTTTGGTGAGATTTCCCGACTTTCAAAAACTGTTTGTCCTGATATCGGGGTAATAACCAATGTAGGTACTGCTCATATAGAAAATTTAGGTTCAAAAAGCGGTATATTAAAAGCGAAATCCGAAATCCTTCATGGTATGAAAAAAGGTTCTCCGCTTGTTATCAACGGAGACAGCGACATATTGAGTAAGGTTCCTGCAGATGGTTATGAGCTTATTCGATTCGGACTTGATGGCGGTGATGTTACCGCAGAAAATATTGACCCGACAACCTTAGGGAGCGGTTTTACTGTTAAATACAAAAACGAAACTGTAAGAGCCTTTGTTCCTTCTCAGGGTATACACAATGTGTATAACGGATTGTGTGCCATTGCAGTAGGTCTTCTTTTAGGAATGTCTCTGGAGGAATGTGTTCGTGGTCTTCGTAATTTTGCTCCGGAGGGCATGAGGCAGAAGATAACCTCTGTTAAGGGAATGACTTTTATTGAGGACTGCTATAATGCAAACCTTGATAGTATGTGCGCAGCTTTGGAAACTCTTAAAAGCCTGAAGATAAAGAGAACTGTTGCAGTTCTCGGGGATATGCTTGAGCTTGGAGACTTCAGTAAAGAAGCTCATCAGAGAGTAGGCGAAAAAGCTTTTGAAACGGAATGCGATTTGCTTGTTACATTCGGAAACGAAGCAAAAAACACTGCAAAAGCATTTGCTGAAAACGGCGGAAGCTCAAAAGCCTTTTCAGATAAAACGGAATTAACGGAATTTTTACGCGAAAGCCTGAAAGAAGGGGACACAGTTCTTTTTAAAGGTAGTCGCGGAATGAAAATGGAAGAAATTTTTACATCTCTTTATAAGGAGTGGGAAGTATGAATATTATAATCGCTTGTGCTGTTGCGGCAGTTGTTTCTTTCGGAATTTCCTTTGGTTTGGGTTATGTTGTAATTCCTTTTTTACATAAACTCAAATTCGGGCAAACTATTCTTGATATAGGACCCAAGTGGCATAAAAATAAACAAGGTACACCTACAATGGGTGGTATTCTCTTTATTGTGGGAACAGTTGTAGCTTTCGGTGTGGTTGTTTTAATTGATAAATTTCTCGGCGGAGATATAATTGGAATAAACGAAATTCTCGAAAAATCAATGAATATCAAGGTTTGGGGTGGCCTTTTAATGGCTCTCGGCTTTGCTTTTATCGGTTTTCTTGATGACTATATAAAGGTTGTAAAAAAACGCAATATGGGTCTTACTATTCTGCAGAAAACCGTTCTTCAGATTATTCTTATGGTAGGGTATTTATTCACACTTTATATAAACGACCCTACCGGCAGTATGTTCATTCCGTTCGTTGGAATGATAGAAACAAAAATTTTCTTCTGGGCAATAGGTATTGCAGTTATTTATTGCACTACTAATGCAGTTAACTTCACAGATGGTATTGACGGACTTTGCGGCTCTGTTACCTTTACTGCAGCAATCAGCTTTATTGTTGTAGGCGCTCTTCGCAATTGTCTTGGTGTAAGTCTTCTTGCCGCAGCTCTTGCAGGTGGACTTATTGGTTATCTTGTTTGGAACTGGCATCCTGCAAAGGTTATGATGGGTGATCTTGGTTCAATGTTCCTTGGCGGTATGGTTGTAGCTCTTGCTTATGCAATTGACTGTCCTTTTATAATTTTACTTATCGGTATTATTTATGTTGCAGAATTTGGTTCTGATATTATTCAGATAGGTTATTTCAAGCTTACACATGGTAAGAGAATTTTCAAAATGGCGCCAATTCATCATCATTTTGAAATGTGCGGTTGGAAAGAAGTTAAAATTGTAAAAATATTTTCACTTGTAAACCTTTTAGGCGGAGTTATTGCAATCCTCCTTGTTTATTTCGGTAATCTCAAATAAATAACATTTAAAAACATTAAGGAGTCGGCTTTATGAATAAAAAGAACAAAATACTTTCCGGTTTGTTTGTAAACAACGGAATGGATATACCGTTTTTTATCATAATGTTAGGGTTAATGGCATTCGGTCTTGTAATGCTTTTGTCCTCAAGCTATGCCTATTCCTATTATGAAACAGACGGAGAATCTAGTCTTCATTTCTTTTTCAGAGAGATTGCATTTATGGTTATTGGTCTGGCTTTTATGTATTTGTTCTCTCGTCTTGATTATAAAAAATTAAGATATTTTGCTAACCTTGCTTTATTAGGCTCTTGGGGGCTTGTTCTTTTAACTATTATCATTGGTAAAATCAAGGGCGGAGAGATAAACCGCTGGTTGGATTTGGGTCCTTTTGATATTCAGCCTTCTGAGATTGCTAAGTTTGCAGTTGTTCTTTTCTGCGCAACGGGTCTTGATAAGAATCACAAGAAAATGGTAAGCTCAAGACCTTCCAAAGTCGGTTGGGCAGTAAAACTGGCGGATATTACAAACAATAAAATCGTTTTTACAGAAGGAACAGTTACTCTGTTTTTCTATGCGTTCTTCATAGGATTGACAGCGATTTTTGTTCTTGCGGGAAGCCATCTTTCAGGTGCAATTCTTATTCTTCTTTTTGGCGTGGCAATGCTCTGGATGGGCGAAGGTAGAGCAAGATGGTTTGTAGTGGGCGGAATTGCTGCAGTTATTGTTCTGTTTATTGTTATAAACTATTACGATAAAATCCCCGTTTTGAAAGACTACATGGCAGATCGTATCGGCTCATGGCTCGTTAAAGATCTTACAGATACAGATAAACGTTGGCAGACAAACCATTCATTATTTGCTCTGGGTTCAGGCGGATTCTTTGGTTCAGGTCTCGGCAATTCAAAACAAAAGTATTTTTATGTTTCTGAATCCCATACAGACTTTATTTTCTCAATTATTGGTGAAGAGTTAGGATTTGTTGGTTGTTGTCTTGTTCTCGGACTTTTTGCGCTTCTTATTATGAGAGGTGTTTATATCGGAATGAGAGCAAGAGACCGATTTGGTGCGTTACTTGCTTTTGGTATTATGATGCAAATCGGATTGCAGGTTGCACTTAATGTTGCAGTTGTAACCGATACATTACCTAACACGGGTATCAGCTTGCCGTTTTTTAGTTACGGTGGTTCATCAACCCTTGTAACTCTCGGTGAAATGGGCTTCCTTTTAAGCGTTTCTCGTCAGGCAGACTTACCAAAACTTTATTCGTTCAGTAAAACAAAAAAGCAAAAAGTTTAATAAAAAAGGTGAAATATATGAAAGTATTAATAGCAGCAGGTGGCACAGGCGGTCACGTGAATCCTGCACTTGCAGTTGCAGGTGAAATTAAAAAAAAGCATCCTGATGCAGAAATTTGCTTTGTAGGAACTGCGGATAGAATTGAAGCTAAAATTGTTCCTGCGGCAGGTTTCCCCTTAAAGACTATTGAAATTTCGGGCTTCAAAAGGGGCTTTTCACCTGCGGATATTAAAGCTAATATAAAGACAGTTACCCGACTTCTTAAAAGCTCGGGTGCAGTAAAGAAAATATTAAACGATTTCAAACCTGATGTAGCAGTGGGTTTTGGCGGTTATGTAAGCGGACCGGTTATTCGTATGGCGACAAAAATGGGTATTCCCACCGCAATTCACGAGCAAAATGCCTATCCGGGTGTAACAAATAAAGCTCTTGCAGAAAAAGTTGATGCGGTTATGCTTACAGTAGAGGCTGCAAAAAAACATCTTAATTGCAAAAACGAGCCTGTGGTTACAGGTCTTCCTGTAAGAGGTGAGCTTTTAACTGCGGATAGCGATATTTCAAGAGTTGAATTAGGTTTTGATGAAAGACCCATTGTTCTTTGTATGGGCGGTTCTTTAGGTGCAAGAGCAATTAATGAAGCGGTTATTGATGCTGTTGCAGATGGCAGAAAGACAAAATATAATTACATTATTTCTACAGGTCAGTACGGACTTTGGGTTCCGGACAAGATGCGTGAAAAGGGTGTTGACCCTGACAGTGAAAAAAATATTGATGTTCGTACATACATAAATGATATGGACAGATGCCTTTCTGCGGCAGATCTTGTAATTTGTCGTGCGGGTGCTTCATCACTTTCAGAGTTTGAGGCACTTGGCAAACCCTCGCTTCTTATTCCTTCTCCAAACGTAACTGAAAATCATCAGTTTCATAATGCTATGGCACTTGTTAATAACAATGCCGCAGTGATTATTGAAGAAAAAGATCTCAGTGGTGATAAATTAGGTGCGGAAATGGATAGACTTCTTTCTGATAAAGCGCTTCTTAAAGAAATTGGTGATAATGCACGTAAAATGGCAGTAACAGATGCCACACAACGCATTTGCGATATTGTTATGGGATTGATTAAATAATTAACAAAAAACTTTTGAAAGCATATTATGTGTCGTAGGGGTTTTATTCCCGCAAAAAATCCGAAAGGAGAGGCACTATGTCTGCTTTCGTAATTAATGGCGGTCGTCGTATTAGTGGCAGTATTCGAGTTCAAGGGTCAAAAAACAGCGTTTTGCCAATACTTGCGGCAACTGTTTTAACAGAAGGAAAATCGGTAATACATAATTGTCCTGATTTGTCAGATACCGTCGGCACGGTAAACATACTTAAAAATTTAGGGTGCAAGGTTTTTAAGGACGGTAACAGTATAATCGTGGACAGTACCGGTATCAGTAATATGGAAATTCCCGAAAACTTAATGAGAGAAATGCGTTCTTCAGTAATGTTTTTGGGTGCAATATTAGGCAGAATGAACTCTGCTGTCATATCAACCCCCGGTGGTTGTGAAATTGGGTTAAGACCTATTGATTTGCATCTGTATGCTATGAAACAGTTGGGTGTTGTTGTAGAGGAAAACTATGGTAAATTGATTTGTACCGTTCCCGAAGGTCTGAAAGGTAAAAAAATAACTTTTTCTTTTCCCAGCGTGGGTGCAACAGAAAATGCTATTTTAGCTGCAGTTACCGCAAAAGGTACAACAACAATTGTAAATGCAGCAAGAGAACCGGAAATAATAGACCTTTGTGATTTTCTGAATAAATGCGGTGGTGAAATCTACGGTGCAGGTGAAAGTGTAATCACTATACACGGTAAAGAAAAAATCTACCCTTGTGAGTATTCGGTTATTTGCGACAGGATCGCTTGCGCAACCTATCTTATATCAGGTGCGGTTACAGGGGGAGACATAACTCTTGAAAATACAAATCCTGTGCATTTGAGTGCTGTTTTGCCACTTTTGGAGGAAGCAGGATGCGACATAAACGTCAGGTGTAGGGAAATACGCCTTAAAGCACCGCGCAGACTTAACAGAATAGATAAAATTATAACTCAACCTTATCCCGGCTTTCCTACAGATGCGCAGGCACCTTTTACAACTCTTGCTTGTGTTGCAAAAGGAACAAGTGTAATTGTAGAAAATATTTTTGAAAGCCGTTTTAAGCATATTCCTGAGCTTGTCAGAATGGGCGCAAAAATAAGAATGGAAGGCAGAGTTGCTGTAATTGATGGGGTCGAGAGACTATACGGTGCTGAGGTTATATCACCTGATTTGCGTGGAGGTGCTGCACTGGTTCTGGCGGGTCTTTGCGCAGAAGGGATTACAACAGTAAAAAATACTAAGTATATTGACAGAGGTTACGAGGATTTTGAGAACAATCTTTGTATGCTTAATGCAGATATAAAAAGAAAGGCAAGTTGAAATGGAAAACAAGAACCGTAGAAAAACAACAGTTAGAAAAACGGTTATAAAACCACCTAAGAAAAATGCAAACCAACATCTTTCAAGGGATGAGGTGCGCTCGATTAACAAAAAGAAAATGAGCAAAAAAAGAAAAATGAGGAAAAATATTTTAACTTTTTTCCTTGCAATTGCAGTTATGTGTGTGGGTATGGTGCTCGTTTTTTCCTTGTTTTTTAAAATCAATACTATTTCCGTGAATGGTGAAAAAATATATTCCGATAAGATGATTATTGAAAAAAGCGGCGTTGAAATCGGAACAAATCTTTTCAAAGTAAACGAAGATAAGCTTTCTCAAAGGCTTTCAAAAGCTTTGCCTTATATAAAAAAGGTTACTATTGAACGAAAGCTTCCTGATAAGTTGGTTATAAATGTTGGATCAACAAGAGAGGTTGCGGCAATTGCAACAAATGGTGTGTTTGTTCTCATAGATGAAACGGGAAAAATTCTCGATAAAGATGCATCTGTTCTAAGAGAAAATGTTGCAATAATAAATGATGTCAAAGTAAAAGATACAGAAGAAGGTGGAAAAGTAGTTCTCACAAACGAGAAAAAAACAGAAATACTTTTAACTCTTCTTGATTCTATTGATAAAGTGGGTCTGGAGCTTCTTACAGAAATAGATTTAAAAGATATTAACAATATAAAAATAAAATATGACGACAGAATAGTATTTGATGTTGGAAGCTTAACTAATGTTGAAACTAAGCTCGCTCGGGGAAAAGCAGCGTTAGAGAAAGAAAATGAAATTAACGCATATTCAGAGGGAACTCTTGATTTGAAAACAGAGCCTTATGTATACTTTAAATCGGGTGCAGAGGAAACATCGAAAAAAGAAAACGTTAAAAAACAACAAAAAAAATAAAAAATTTTCAAAATAACTTGCTATTGAACAAATTGTGTGTTAATATTTAAAAGATGTAATATAAGTATTATGTATTCTTATGTATAAATTAGGAGGAAGAAAAATGAACTTTGAAATTGCAAATGATTTTGAAGACGTTACCCAGATTAAAGTTATCGGTGTAGGCGGTGGCGGCGGAAACGCTATTAACCGTATGGTAAGTTCCGGTGTTCAGGGTGTTGAGTTCATAGCTATCAATACAGATAAACAGGTGCTTACATTCTCTAAAGCAACTCATAAAATCCAAATTGGTGAAAAGGTTACCGGTGGTCGTGGTGCAGGCGCTCGCCCCGAAATGGGTCTTAAAGCGGCTGAAGAAAGCAGAGATGCAATTGTTGATGCTCTCAACGGTGCAAATATGGTATTTATCACTGCAGGTATGGGCGGTGGCACAGGTACAGGTGCAGCTCCCGCTATTGCAGAAATTGCAAAGAGCAATGGTATCCTTACAGTAGGTATCGTTACAAAGCCTTTCGCTTTCGAAGGTAAGAGAAGAATGCAGCAGGCAGAAGCAGGTATTGCAGAGCTTGCTCAGCATGTTGACAGCCTTATTGTTATCCC
>JAZUOL010000029.1:0-14950 GCA_045604605.1 Acutalibacteraceae bacterium
TGGAACAGTTGTTTGTGAACCGTCTTTAAGCGTTGAAGCTCAGGTTGAAGAAATCTCTGAAAAAGAATGGGATGAGATTTTTATGAGCGTGTTTAATGAAGAGGAACAAAAAATATATTCCTTGATGAAAAAGAATAAAACGCAAGAGGAAATCGCTAAAGAATTAGGTTACCAAACTCAAAGTGCTATCTCTAAAAAGAAAAAAGTGATGCTTGAAAAAGTACATAAAGAGATAGATAAACGGACAAAAGTATAACTGAATATATAGTAACAAGACTTTCGAGAATACACTCTCGAAGGTCTTATTTTTTTCTCTTTTTTGCTAATGAAAAAATTTTATTTTTTTGGAATATTTAGCTTTTCTTATGTCGGGGTATATATGGAAGGTTAAATTTCCGTGAACCTTGAAAATTGAATAGCCTGCCAACAGAGATATGTGGAATGGGTGGATTGAGCGATGACAACGGAAGAGCTTCTTCCGTATGCCGATGGAGAAAGGTGCGAAAGCACTCTCGTAAGAGAATCGGTAAGCCGAACACCAACCACAATCCGTAAAAGGATCGCTGTTGGGTGCCGGGCAAACTGCATTGAACGAGGAAGGATTATGAACTTTCTCTCGTAAGACGGAATTGGGAGATGCAAAAATCTAATATAAAAGGAGTGATATAAATGCGAGTATTAAAATCCCTGCTTTAGCTGGGGCAAGCATATTGTTTGTATATACAAACAGCTTGTCGGGGTGAACCCCGAACCCCCGTCTTCGTGTAAGACAAAGAAAGTACGCAAAGAAAAACGAAATTTAATTAAGTAGTGGTTAAATGCCACAGAAAGCGAGGTTCAAAATTAAGACTAATAAAACAAAAGTAATTGCTATGAGATTCAGAGAATCTGATTACGCAGCAATTAAGAAAAAAGCAACAAAGGTGAATATGAACTTCACCGAGTTTGTGACACAATCAGCTCTCGGCAAACCGATAGTTATTATCGATGGTTTGAGCGAGGTGTTGAAAGAGCAGAAAGCTATCGGTAGGAACATAAATCAGCTGACTACTCTATGCAATATGGGTAAGATAACCTGCCCTGACCTGCAAGAAGTAAAGCAGAAATATACTGAGATGTTAGCTGTTCTGAATGAGATTGTCAGGAGGTGTTGTTAATGGCAACCTTCGTTGCAATCCCTGAAAAAACACAAACAGCTAATGCTATGAAACGCGTGCTGAATTATGTTATGCAGGACAAGAAAACCAACTACAACGGAGCTAATCTTGTAAGCGGTCAAAACTGTGTTCCCGAGTCAGCATACGAAGAATTTATGGCAACCAAAAACAGTTTTGGAAAAGCTAAAGGCGTGTTTTTCAAACAGTATGTTCAATCCTTTAAACCCGATTGTGGTGTTACTCCGCAGACAATACATAAGATTGGTCTGGAGTTAGCGCAAGCCTTTGATGGCTTCGAGGTTGTGGTTGCAACTCACATTGACCGAGACCACTGGCACAATCATTTCGTAGTGAATTCTGTAAACTGTGAAACAGGTTACAAAATTCAAATCAACGAAAAAGGATTGGAAGAACTGCGTCGCAAGTCAGATGAGATATGCGAACGATATGGTTTGGAAACACTAAAGCCATACGAAAAGCCACAGCAACGCTCTATGAATCAAAAAGAATACAGAGCAGCTCTTCGTGGTGAAAGCAAAAAATTAAAGCTTGCAAATGCAATTGATTATGCAGTTGCTGTGAGCAGAACCAAGCAACAGTTCATAGATGAAATGAGCAAGCTTGGATACGGTGTGAAATGGGTTGACAGTTATAAATTCATCACCTACACCACACCTGATGGACAACGATTCAGAGATAATCGTTTACCCGAAAATAAATATTTAAAATCTAATATGGAGGTACTATTTAATTATGGATATGAAAAAATTAAAACAACTGAATCCGATAGAAGCCGTGACGAAAGAAACGGTGAAATCATTGACAGAACCGATACAACCGATGTACTTAATGCTGAAACCGGAGCAGTACAATCTGATAGCGAAGCACATTTCGTTGACTGGGAAAGCCATTGCAGAGAACACGGTTTCGATATCAAAGTTGCCGACCCAAGAAGCTGTGGATCAGATAGTAGAGGAAACAATGAAATCTTATCTGTGGAAAATGATGGATTCGGCAACAGGCAAAATGGACTCAATGAAATATTCGGTGACGAAAGAGTTATCCGAGCAGACGGATTCGTTGAGGAGATTAGTACGAGACGAAGTTCGGGATATGCTGAAGGAACTGAAAGCCAACGACCTGACACATTGGAAGAGCAAGGTGAAATGGGCATTGATTGGGGCAACCTTGCCGTCAGTGGCTTGTATCTTGCTACTGACCTTGCAATGATAGGCGAAACTAATAAGGAAGGAGGTAAGAAGAAATATGTTAAGGAACGCAAAAACAAGCGTAAAAAAAAGCAAGCTCAGGAAGATGATGAGAGTATGCAGCTTAGTATGTAAAGAAATCATCAGGGCGATAAATAACCACTGTGGTTCCTATAAAGGAACTAAAAGCGGTCTACCCAAACATGAACTTGAAATTCTCGCAAGGCATTTTTTGCCACAGATTCAAGCCTTCTTTGAAAGCAAAGAAGGTCGAGAGGAGTATGCCGCCTGGCAACATGAACAATCCTTGTTAAAGGCACAGAGAGCCAATAACGAGGCATAAAGAATGGGCAGAGAGCGAAAGCTCTCTGCCTGAATACTTTTTACATAAAACAATAAAAAAATCAGAAATCCAAATATATCACCATTGATTATACAATTAAGATAATTTAACTTTATGATAATCACTCTTTATATTCACTTAAAAATTTTTCTACCGCTTTTTGTGATTGGAAACCTTTAAATAATTTCCAACAATATGAATATTGTGTTTTTAATACACTGCTTTCTACTTTTACTCGTGTCCATTCTGTCTTTAAGTAAACTCTAACCAACTTTTGTAACTCTTCTTTTATTTTCTTAGATTCAGTAAATGCCGCAGAACTCTGTAAAGCAGCTAAATAATTCAATTCATCTTGTGTGATAGATTGACTTAATAAAATAGGCTCGTATGTTTTTGTAACCATATTCAGATATTCAAAAGTCTTTGCTAATATTTTGCAGTCATAATCATCTTTTACATTTAAGTATAAACAAACTTTATAAACTGATTTCCTAAGTTCGTCTATAGGATTTGGTGTTATTTTTCCTTGAGAATCTTGCGTATACCACGTCCAACTAAGAATATTGGAAAATTCTTCACGAACATTATTAATCCATTGCATACGATATGAGGTTATTCCATCCTGCTTGTTTCTATGTATGGTTAAGCAAATATTTGTTATTCCTGTAATAGCTGCAATAGATGCTGCTATTATTGCAGCAATAATAGTTTCATCCATAAAACGGCTCCTTTCAATTATATATTTTTAAATGCACTAAGCATCTCATTTGCGCTTTGAAAACGTTTTGTTTTTTCGGGATTCAAACCTTTCATCACAAATTCTTTTAATTTTTCATTTTTGATATCTCCTGTGTTCGTTCTTCCTGTAAGAACAAAATAAATTATTCTTGTTAAAGCAAATGTCTCGTGTAAAATGCTATAGTTATTGAACCCCTCTGTCAAAAGTCCAGGATCATTAAAGTAGCCTTTGAATTCGGTGTTAACAGTAGTAAGAGAGCTTGTTGGTGTTTTTACTAGACCAAAATCTGCAATTTTAACAACAGGAACATCGTCATAAATTTTTATTAAAATATTTCTGGGACTTATATCTCTGTGTAATCGTCCCTTTGAATGAATATAGTCAAATGCACGTAAAATTTGTTGTGCTATATTTTTTCTTTGTGAAATAGATAACTGATTATTGTTTTTCTGAATATACTCTTCTAATGTGCAATTCATATATTCCATAATATACTCGTTTTTATCATCGTTGTATCTATAAACTTCAAGTATATAAGGAGAAGAAAGTGTTTGCATTTCGTTAAATTCTCTTTTGAATCTCAAAAGCTCTTTGTCAGATAAGTCTTTCTTTGCGCGTTTTAATACAAAATCGCAATTGTAAAAATCATCCTTATACTTATACACAATCGCGTAAGAACCTTCACCAATTTGTTTAAGTTCAAAAAAACGCTCCATTGCTTTATTGGGAATTGAAATACTTGTACTCAAAATAAAAATAGGTACAACATAATACAAATCAACTTCAGGCATGTATGGTGGCAAAGCGCTCCCACCACTTTTACTTAAAAACTTCCTACAGTCAATGAACAAATTATGATAATATTCATCTATTTCAAAGGCATATGCCGTTTGTTTTAGATTGTTTAACAATCCGAAAGCAATCTCGATTTCTTTTATTAATTTTCGGCTTGGGTCAGCCCAAAAATGCGCGCCCATTTCATTTGTTGGCAGTCGCTCATTCATTGTCTCAAATGAATTAATTAAATTATAGTGCAACGTTGCAAAAATTTCACGCAGTTTTTTATGAGTAACTTCACTATAGAGACCTATATAATCATCTTTCATTCCTGTTTCTGAAAGTTTCCTATATACGGATTCAATGTAATTTTCTATGTTCATATTTTATCCTCGTGTTCATTTTTACATATTATATCATATATGGCAAAAGCTTTCAATTATTAAGATGGTTAGTGAGAACAAAATATAGCGAGAGCAACAATATATCCAAACGTCAAAAAGAACTATAGGCATATCTAAATATAAAAACGAAAAAACACACGTAGAGTCTAATTACAGATTTAGACTCTACGTGTTGATTTAATTGTTACAATACTCCATAAAAAGCAAAAACCCGAACGTGTCACCATTGATGACAAGGTTCGGATAATTTGACTTTGGTGGGAGCGGGTGGATTCGAACCACCGAAGGCGGTGCCAACAGATTTACAGTCTGCCCCCTTTGGCCACTCGGGAACACTCCCATGTTCACTATTCAAAAAAATGGAGCTGGTGGACGGACTCGAACCCCCGACCTGCTGATTACAAATCAGCTGCTCTACCAACTGAGCTACACCAGCAACTTAATGCTTGACTACTATATCACAAAAGATTTTGGTTGTCAATAGAAATTTTTATTTTTTTAAAACTTTTTTTAAAAAAGAAAAATCCGCCGAGAAACACCCGACGGATTTCAAAAAAGCCTGATTATTCTTCAGTTTTTTCTTCTGCTGCCTGAACATTTTCAAAAGGAACTTCCTGAGCTGGTGCAACGGGTGCCTGAGGAGCATAAGGCGCACCTGTGGGAGCAGCTGCAAAAACATAGCCTGCATCTGCGATTTTGTTAAGGTCGTTCTGCATTAAAGCAAAGCTAACAAGATAGAGACCGAAAAGTCCGAGAATAAGATATAAAACCGAATTGTCTTTATGTTCAATTCCGCAAGCCTGACAGCCATCGTTAAGCTTTCTTTCAGCAAGGAAGCAACCAACGAAAGGTAAGAATACACAAAGAAGAATTTCTAAAAGACCATCATCATTAACGTCTTTAACTTTAACTGCATCCTTTGCTATTTTTACTGCCCAAATGATACTGTAAATACCACAGGTTACAAATGATAAAATAATGCATTTAACTATATTTCTGTTTTCAAGTTGCATAAAAACAACTCCTTTCCTTTAATTTGAGTTGATTATATCACAAGATTTTCTTTGATTCAACAAAATTCCACAAAAAACAGCGTAAAATACTGAAAAAATTGTGCAAAAAAGGTAACTCAGTAATAAAATGGATTTTTTATCGCCTTGAAATTATCGCATCGATATTATATTATTGTATTATATTGTAAAATGAGGTGAGTAGCATTGGAAAAGCCTGTAAAAAATCGTGTCTTTCGTCTTGTTTTGTTCACTTTTCTTGCTTTGGCAGGGGTATTTCTTATTTACTTGATTTATCACTTTACAGGCATTGGTTTCAAATGTCCGCTTTTTGAAATTACCGGTTTTAAATGTGCAGGTTGCGGAAACACCCATGCCCTACAAAGTCTTTTACAACTTGATATTATTAAATCTTTTTCATATAATTACATTTATCCTGTCGAAATATTTTACATTTTCTGGGTATATTTAAACTCTGCAAAAAGCTACATTAAAAATGGTAAATACAACTACAAGCCTCCTTGTCAGGCGCTTGACATAATAATTCTTGTAATTGTTGTACTTTGGATTCCGTTAAGAAATATTTTAGGTGTATAAAATGAAAATTAATTATCAAAAAATGCTCGATGACAAAATCGAAGAAATAAAAAGACGAAATAAAAAGCCCACACTTTTACTGCATGCTTGTTGTGCTCCCTGCTCAAGTGCGGTGCTTGAATATTTGTATGAATATTTTAACATCACATTATTTTTCTATAACCCTAACATTTCTCCTGAAACTGAATTCAATTATCGCCTTGAAGAATTAAAAAGGCTTCTCGTTGAAATGAATTTCAGAGATATTGACATAGTTGTTCCCGATTATGACAACAATGAGTTTGAAACACTTGCCAAAGGGCTTGAGGATCTGCCCGAGGGTGGAAAAAGATGCAAAAAGTGTTACCGCTTGCGCCTTATGAAGACTGCGGAATATGCGAAAGAAAAAGGCTTTGATTATTTCACTACTACACTTTCAGTAAGCCCATATAAAAATGCTCTGGCACTAAATGAAATTGGTGGCGAACTGGAAAAAGAATATGGTGTAAACTATCTTTATTCCGATTTCAAAAAGAAAGAGGGCTACAAACGCTCTTGCGAGCTTTCAAGAGAATTTAACCTTTACAGACAAAACTATTGCGGTTGTATTTATTCAAAAAAAATTGCAGAAAAAACTGAGGAGAAAAATAATGACTAACTTAAAACCCGAAAGAGTATTTTATTATTTCAAGCAGATAAGCGATGTACCGAGAGGCTCAGGTAACTGTGAGGGTATAGCTCGTTACTGCAAAAATTTCGCAATTAATCATAATTTAAGATATATAAAAGATGATTCAGATAATGTTGTTATTTACAAAGATGGTACAGCAGGCTATGAAAACAGTGAACCTGTTATTCTTCAAGGGCATACAGATATGGTCTGCCAGAAAACAGAAAATGCAACAACAGATTTCATCAATCGAGGAATTGAGCTTTTTATTGATGGCGACTTTTTGAAAGCAAAAGGAACAACTCTTGGCGCGGATAATGGTATTGCCGTTGCAATGATTCTTGCAATTCTTGAAAGCGATAACATTCCCCACCCTCCCATTGAAGCTGTTTTCACCTCTGATGAAGAAATCGGTCTCATTGGTGCAGGAAAGCTTGACAAAAGCCTTCTTTCTGCTAAAAAAATGATTAACCTTGATTCCGAAGAGGATGACACCGTTACTGTTTCTTGTGCAGGCGGATGTCACTTTCTTGCCAAAACACCGGTGGAATACCAAGAAAAGAACGGAACAAAAATCACCATCACCCTGAAAGGACTTAAAGGCGGTCATTCCGGTGTTGAAATTAATAATAACCGCGTAAATGCTGACACTCTTGCAGGAAGATTTTTAAATCATATTAAAAGCTCCTGTGGTTTTGATATTATAAATATTTTTGGCGGTGATAAAGACAATGCCATCCCCAACAAATGTACAATTGAGCTTTGTGTTACAGATGTTGATTCATTTATCAAAAGTGCAGAAGAATATCTTAATATTATAAAAGCAGAAATCTCCGACAGAGAAGTTAGCTTTGATTTTACTTTTGACAAAGGCGAACAGGCTTCTTATAAGGTTTTGAGGGAGGAAATAAAAAACAATCTCATTTTCACTCTCACCTGTGTTCCCAATGGTGTTCTCGAAATGAGTGCTGAAATTAAAGGTCTTGTTCAGACATCCTTAAATCTCGGTATTCTTAAAATTGAAAACGACTATTTATCCTTCCATTTCGGTTTAAGAAGCAACAAAAAATCGGGGCTTTCTTTCCTTGTGGAAAAGCTTACAGCGTTTTTTGATTCTGTTAATTTTGAAATTTCTACAAATGGTCACTATCCCCCTTGGGAATACAAGGAAGCTTCTCAGCTCCGTGAGCTTTATAAAGAAGTTTACAACAACTATTTCGGAAAAGAGGCTAAAGTGGAAGCAATTCACGCAGGTCTTGAATGTGGTGTTTTTGCAGATGCAATTGACGGTATTGATTGCATTTCAATAGGCCCTGCTCTTTATGATGTTCATACAGTTAATGAAAAGCTTAGCATTTCTTCTACTGAAAATGTGTTTAACATTCTTTTGAAAATATTGGAGAAATTGAAATAATTATTATATTGTAATTATGAAAGTTTTATGTTAGAATAAACCGATTATTTTGGTATTAAGATTTTTCTTATACAGATTGGAGAAAATATGGACAACAAAAACAATTTCAAGCCGTACATTCCGGCAGAAAAGGTAACTCCTGAAATTACAGTTACCTCCATTGTTATGGGTATTATTCTGGCGGTTGTTTTTGGTGCGGCAAATGCTTATCTTGGACTTCGAGTTGGTATGACTGTTTCTGCTTCAATTCCTGCAGCAGTTATTGCTATGGGTGTTATTCGCATTATTATGCGCAGAAACTCAATCCTTGAGAGCAACGTAGTTCAGACTATCGGTTCTGCAGGTGAATCTCTTGCCGCAGGTGCTATTTTCACGCTTCCTGCTCTTTTCCTTTGGGCAGCAGAGGGCAAAATGGACAAGCCTGACCTTGTTGAAATCACTCTTATCGCTCTTATCGGTGGTCTTTTAGGTGTATTCTTTATGATTCCCCTTCGTAATGCTCTTATTGTTAAAGAGCATGGCGTTCTTCCCTACCCCGAAGGAACTGCTTGTGCAGAGGTTCTTCTTGCAGGCGAAAAGGGCGGTGCAAATGCAGGCACTGTTTTTGCAGGTATGGGATTTGCGGCACTTTTCAAATTCATCATTGATGGTCTTAAGCTTGTATCAGGAGAAATTTCTTTCCGAGTTAAAGGCTTTGCAGGTGAAATCGGTACTCAGATTTACCCCGCTGTTATGAGCGTTGGTTATATCTGCGGTGCAAGAATCTCTTCCTATATGTTTGCAGGTGGTATTGTAAGCTGGCTCGTACTTATTCCTATGATTGTGCTTTTCGGTTCAGAAATGATTCTTTACCCCGGTACTGCTCCCATTGGTGAAATTTTCGCAGAAGGTGGCGCAGGAGCTATCTGGAGCACATACATCCGCTACATCGGTGCAGGTGCACTTGCAGCAGGCGGTATTATAAGCCTTGTTAAATCTCTTCCCCTTATTGTTAAAACTTTTACAGGTGCTATGAAGAGTATGAAAGGTGCAGGCGCAACTTCAACAGAACGTACAGCAAGAGATATTAACCTTAAAATAGTTATTATCGCTATTCTTGTTCTTACAATTCTCATCTGGCTCATCCCCGCAATTCCCGTATCTTTTCTTGGTGCATTTATTATTGTTATCTTCGGCTTCTTCTTCGCAACCGTTTCTTCAAGAATGGTTGGTCTTGTTGGTAGCAGTAACAACCCCGTTTCAGGTATGGCTATTGCAACACTTCTTATTGCAACTCTCATTCTTAAGGTAACAGGTGCGGACGGTGTTGACGGTATGTGCAGTGCAATTGCAATCGGCTCAATTATTTGTATCGTTTCCGCTATTGCGGGTGACACCTCTCAGGACCTTAAAACAGGATACATTTTAGGTGCAACTCCCAGAAAACAGCAAACAGGTGAATTAATCGGCGTTATTGCTTCCGCTCTTGCTATCGGCGGTACCCTTTACCTTCTCGACTCTGCCTGGGGTTTCGGCTCAGACGAGCTTGGTGCTCCTCAGGCTACCCTTATGAAGCTTATTGTTGAAGGCGTTATGGGTGGCGATTTGCCCTGGGTTCTCGTATTTATCGGTGTATTTATTGCAGTTGCAGTTGAACTTATCGGCATTCCTGTTCTCCCCTTTGCAATCGGTGTTTATCTTCCTGTTCAGCTTAATGCTTGCATCATGGTTGGTGGCCTTATCAGACTTGCTCTTGATAAAATCAAAGGCAAAAAGGCAGAACATAAAGAGGAAATCGTTAACGATGGCATTCTCTTCTGCTCAGGTATGATTGCAGGTGAAGGTCTTGTTGGTATTGTTCTTGCTCTTCTTGCAGTATTCGGCGTTGACAAAGCTCTCAATCTTTCTGAAAAGCTCGGTATTCCTGCTTCAGTTTCTGACCTTGGAGGCTTGCTTCTCTTCGCTTTAATTATTCTCACAGTTCTTAAATTCACAGTTTGGAAAAAGCGTGATAAAAAAGCATGAAAAAGAATATAAAAGACGAAAACTATCTTGAAAAAAAGCCAATTTGCAAGGTTGGTCTTAACTGGTCAAAGGACGAAAACGGCAATGTTACTCTGGAAATGGAGAACAAAGGCATCGCCAACAGAATAATGCAAAAGCTTATTAAAAAGCCTAAGGTCAGTTATATTCACCTTGATGAAATGGGCAGCTTTATTTGGCCTCTTATGGATGGTGAAAGAGATATTCTTGAAATCGGCAAATTTGTTGAAGAGCATTTCGGTGAAAAAGCCAATCCCCTTTACGAAAGACTTTCACAATATTTCAAGACTTT
The DNA here is from genome assembly GCA_045604605.1 of Acutalibacteraceae bacterium. Taxonomy (GTDB): domain Bacteria; phylum Bacillota; class Clostridia; order Oscillospirales; family Acutalibacteraceae; genus DTU089. Next base: position 10,613 of record JAZUOL010000029.1, read on the forward strand.
AGAGAAATATAATTTTATAGAGTATAAATAATTAAAAATGTCAGTCAGAAGATAATTTCTTTTGGCTGACATTTTCTTGCATTAATTGTTAGTTTTTTATATACTTAAACTACAAAAGAGGTGGCACTATGAACAATGTTGAATTTTTTAAAAATGCAGGCTATGGTATGATGATGCACTTTGGTCTTTATTCTCTTCTTGGTGGAGAATACAAAGGCAAATTCGGTGATAATTACGCGGAATGGATTGGCTCGCATTTTGCAATTCCAATTAAAGAATATGAAAAATTAGCAACTGCATTCAATCCCATTTATTTTAATGCAGATGAAATAATCAAACTCGCTAAAGACTGCGGTATGAAATATTTTGTTGTTACAACAAAGCACCACGACGGTTTTGCACTCTTTCATTCAAAGGTTGATAAATATAATGTTGTTGATGCAACACCTTACGGCAGAGATATAATTGAAGACCTTGCAAACGCTTGTGCAAAGCACGATGTTAAGCTTGGTTTTTACTATTCACAAGACCTTGACTGGCACGAAAAGCATGGTGGCGGTTATCTTTCCAATCATATGGGTTGCTCAGGTGTTACCTGGGACAACAGTTGGGATTTCCCTGACCCATCCGAGAAGAACTTTGATATCTGCTTTGAAAATAAAATTCTTCCTCAGATAAAAGAGATAATGTCAAACTATGGCGATATTTTTCTCGCCTGGTTCGATGTGCCTATGACCTTAAGCGACAAGGAAAGCAAGGTTATTTATGATACTGTTAAGTCTTTACAGCCCGACTGCCTTATTAACTCCCGTTTGGGTAATGGTATGTATGACTATGTTTCCTTGGGTGACAATGAAATCCCCAAAACAAAGGAAGAATGGGAAAAGCTTTCAAGAGTTGACTCGCAAAATATAAATTATCAGAGCATTGACGGATTTAAACCCAGTCCCTACGGATTATATGAATCTGCTTGCACTCTTAACAATTCCTGGGGCTTTTCATACAGAGACCATAAATGGAAATCTCCTGAAGAGCTTTATAAAAACAAAAAGCATCTTAACGATTTGGGAATTAACTACCTCGTTAATGTAGGACCGGACCACCTTGGAAGAATTCCCGGTCCGTCGATTGAAATTTTAAGAAAAGCGGCTGAGATGGAGGGAAAATGATGTCAATTCGTATAAAAAGAATACTCGCTTTTATAATTGATTGGAACTTAACTTTACTTCCTGCTCTTTTATTATTTGAGTTTTCTATGGGTATAGGTGTTGAAAATAAACAACTTTCACCCTTGAGTATGTTATTATGTTTCGTTGCTGTGTTTGGTGGATTTGCTCTCTTTATTACAAGAGATTACATATTCAAGGGCGAAAGTCTTGCAAAGAAGCTTTTCAAATTAACAGTTTTAGATAAAAACACTTTAACTACACCCGGTAAAAAACAACTTATTTTAAAGAATATTTTTCTTTTCATTTATCCTGTGGAAGGTATCCTTTTACTGGCAACAGGTGAAACATTAGGAGACAGAATAACTGATACAACTGTTGTTTCAAAAAACTATTGAAAACAATTAAATTACAAAACATCGCAAAAGAGGAAACCCTTTCGCGATGTTTTTTCATTTTATACGAAGACCTTTCGGATAATGGTTCTTGGCTCTTCCGTTTGAAACCTTTACTCCGCCGAGAGCGCAACCATCAACCATAACAACCGCCCAACCATTGGGGCAATCCACAGAAATTTCCTCTCCGTGAAGATATTTTTTGACCTCTTCACTATCTGCAGAAAGTTCTATCTTTCTTTTAAAATCCTTTCCCATAGCCATAAAAAACTGATGGTGGGGGTGAATATAATTCTTTTTAATTTCACCAATTGTTACCCCGACTGAAAAAGCTGTAACATTCTTCATATCAAAATCGGGGGTGAAATAAATCGGTGTCCCTTTGTGCATTAAAACATTTTCTTTTTCATAGTCCTCTAATGTGTCATTAAGGAAATCGAAAACTGTTTTATCAATTTTGTCGGCTTTATTTTTCGGTTTTCCATAACTTCCGTAAGAATCGTTTTTATTATGAAGAACCGCCATAAACTGACCTTCGCCTCTGTTTTTATGAGGGTAAAATCTTCGGGCATAAGAAATATTTTCACATTTACAGCCCTCAAAGAAAATGCCGTTCTCGGTATTTTCTTCAACATCTTTTTTTACTTTTACAAGCTCAAATTCGGGATGATTTTCCAAAAACCAATCAACCATCATTTCATTTTCTTCAAGAGAAAATGTGCAGGTAGCATAAACAATATAGCCACCATTTTTAAGGCAGATTGAAGCATTTTCTAAAATTTCTTTCTGCCTTTCGGCACATTTAAGAACATTTTCGGGGCTCCATTCCTCAATTGCAATATCTTCCTTTCGGAACATACCCTCACCCGAACAGGGTGCATCAACCATAATTAAATCAAACGTATCAGGAAAAATTTTTGCGAGCTTACCTGTATCAGTACAGGTGGTAACTGTGTTTTTAAGACCTAACCTTTCAACATTTCCTGTAAGGATTTTGCACCTTGAAGGAATGATTTCATTTGAAATAAGAACGCCCTTTTCACCCAACTTGTTTCTCAACTGACTGCTTTTGCCACCGGGGGCAGAGCACATATCGAGAACTGTCCAGTCAGGATCAATTTCAACACATTCAGCAGGTGCCATAGCTCCCGGCTCCTGAACATAAATCATTCCTGCGTGATGATATGGGTGATTTCCGATTTTATCATAATCAAAATAAAATCCGTTTTCCACATACGGGATTTTTTCTTCGGAAAATGTATTTATTTTCTCAAAATCTTCAATACTTATTTTATCGGTATTGACTCTGAATGCTCTGACAGGAGTATCATTCACCGCTTTTTCATAAGCATCAAAATCTTCGCCTAAAAGCTTTTTCATTCTTTCGGCAAATTCAACGGGTAATTTTTTCATTATTCTTCACCCAATTCTGTTTCTGCATAAAGCATACACATACCAACAGAGGTAATTGCCGCAGTTTCTGTTCGAAGAATCCTTTTGCCCAGAGAAATTGTTTTTCCTCCTATTGAAACTGCAGACTCAATTTCTTTTTCATCAAATCCACCCTCGGGGCCGATAAAGATACCAACACTCATACCGCTTTTTATCCCTGAAAGAGCATCCTTAGTAGCTTTCATACCATCTTTATTTTCATATGGAACAAGAACAACATCAAGCTCTTCTGCAATTTTCAAAGCGTTTTTATAGGAAACAATATCTTTAATTTCAGGAATTACACTTCTTTTGCTCTGCTTTGCGGCACTTTCAGCAATAGCTTGCCAACGGCTTTGCTTGCTTTTCTTTTTCTTTTCTTCGATTTTAACAACACACCTGTTCATTTCAACGGGAACGATGCTGTCAACCCCCAATTCAACGCATTTCTGAATTATAAGCTCCATTTTATCGCTTTTGGGAAGACCCTGAAAAAGAACAATTCTTATAGGCAGGTTTGTATCCTGATAATTTTCTTTTATTATTTTTGCAACAACGCTATCGCTGTTTATTGCTTCAATAAAACAAAGATTGCTGACACCATCTTCGCTAACAAGGAAACTATCTCCCTTCTGCATTCTTAAAACATTGGCGATATGGTTATAATCCGCATCAGTTATATAATAGCAGTCACCCGCTCTTTTCTCTTTATCAACAAAAAAATTAAACATTTTGTCACCCTTGAAAATCAATATTAAAAATATTTTATCAAAAGCAACGTGTTTTTTCAACTGTTAATGCATTAATGGTTTTGAAAGGGAATATTTATTTATGATATATAAAAAAATACGTGGGAAAATATGGGGAATTTACAAAAAAGTCTTGATTTGTTCATAAATAAGAGGTATTATATATTTAGCACTCAACAAGATAGAGTGCTAAAAAGAAAATAATTAACTTTATATACAGGAGGCTTTATTATGACACTCAAACCCTTAGGCGACAGAGTTGTTCTCAAATTCTGCGAAGCAGAAGAAACCACAAAGGGCGGCATCATTCTCGCTGCCGCATCCCAGGAAAAACCCCAGACTGCAGAAATTCTCGCAGTTGGTCCAGGTGGTATTGTTGACGGCAAAGAAATCAAAATGGAAGTTAAAGTCGGCGACAAGGTAATTCTCAGTAAATATTCCGGCACAGAAGTTAAAATCGACGGCGAAACACTTATTGTTGTTCGTCAGGGCGATATTCTTGCTATTGTAGAATAATTCATACAGGAGGCATTTCATTATGGCTAAACAAATCATTTACGGCGAAGAAGCTCGCAGAGCTCTTCAGGCAGGTATCGA
>JAZUOL010000030.1:0-12041 GCA_045604605.1 Acutalibacteraceae bacterium
ATCGACGGCGAAACACTTATTGTTGTTCGTCAGGGCGATATTCTTGCTATTGTAGAATAATTCATACAGGAGGCATTTCATTATGGCTAAACAAATCATTTACGGCGAAGAAGCTCGCAGAGCTCTTCAGGCAGGTATCGATAAGCTTTGTGATACTGTTAAAATCACACTCGGTCCCAAGGGCAGAAACGTAGTACTCGACAAAAAATACGGCGCTCCCCTTATTACAAATGACGGTGTTACTATTGCAAAAGAAATCGAGCTTGACGATGCTTTTGAAAATATGGGCGCTCAGCTTGTTAAAGAAGTTTCCACTAAAACAAATGATGTTGCAGGTGACGGTACAACAACCGCAACTCTTCTTGCTCAGGCTCTTGTTCGCGAGGGTATGAAAAATGTTGTTGCAGGTGCAAACCCAATGGTACTCAAAAAAGGTATCAAGCTTGCTGTTGACAATGTTGTTGAAACAATCAAAGCAAACTCAAAGCCCGTTGAAAGCACAGATGATATTGCAAGAATTGCAACTGTTTCTTCCGCAGATGAAAACATCGGTTCTCTTATTGCAGAAGCTATGGAAAAGGTTACTGCAGATGGCGTTATCACAGTTGAAGAAAGCAAAACTGCAGAAACAAGCTGTGATGTTGTTGAAGGTATGCAGTTCGACCGTGGTTACATTTCTCCTTATATGGTAACAGATACCGATAAAATGGAAGCTGTAATCGACGACCCCTTCATTCTTATTACAGACAAAAAGATTTCTAACATTCAGGAAATTCTTCCTCTTCTTGAACAAATTGTTCAGGCAGGTAAAAAGCTTGTTATTATCGCAGAAGATATTGAGGGCGAGGCTCTTGCAACTCTTCTTGTAAATAAACTCCGTGGCACATTCACCTGTGTTGGTGTTAAAGCTCCCGGCTTTGGTGACAGAAGAAAAGAAATGCTCCGTGACATCGCAATCCTTACAGGTGGCGAGGTTATCACAGAAGAGCTTGGTCTTGACCTTAAGGACGCTGCTGTTACTCAGCTTGGTAGAGCTCGTCAGATTAAGATTTCTAAAGAGAACACAATCATTGTTGACGGCGCAGGCGACAACAACGAAATCAGCGCAAGAGTTCAGCAGATTAAAGCACAGATCGAAACAACAACATCTGATTTCGACAGAGAAAAGCTTCAGGAAAGACTTGCAAAGCTTTCAGGCGGTGTTGCTGTTATCCGCGTTGGTGCGGCAACAGAAACAGAAATGAAAGAAATGAAGCTCCGCATTGAAGATGCTCTCGCAGCAACAAAAGCCGCTGTTGAAGAAGGCTATGTTGTAGGTGGCGGTGTTGCTCTTCTCAATGCAATTCCTGCTCTTGACGCTTATATCGCTTCTCTTGAAGATGCAGATGTAAAAACAGGCGCAAAAATCGTTCGTAAGGCTATTGAAGAGCCTGTTCGTCAGATTGCAGCTAACGCAGGTCTTGAAGGCTCTGTTATTATCGATGGCATTCTTCGTTCCGAAAAAATCGGCTACGGCTTTGATTTTGCAAAAGAAGAATACACAGATATGGCAAAAGCAGGTATTCTTGACCCCACTAAGGTTACCCGTTCAGCTCTTCAGAACGCTTCAAGCGTTGCAGCAATGGTTCTTACAACTGAGAGCCTTGTTACAGATAAACCCGACCCCGCAGCAGATGCAGCTAACGCAGCAGCAATGGCAGCAGCTCAGGGCGGCGGAATGTATTAATAGAAAAAACCTCTTGCTTTTCGGAGCAAGAGGTTTTTCAGTTGCAAGTTGCAAGTTGAAAGGGGCAAGTTACGGGGAAGCTTCGCTTCCAACCTTAAAATCGCCTCAACAACCTTTGTTCAAATAACGACAATTTTCAGCCTTTTATATTATATATAATTGCCGACCGCAGGTCCCGAAACTTGCCACTTGCCATTTGCCATTTCCAACTAAAAAATAAATCCTTGCTTGATAAGCAAGGATTTATTTTTTACATCTGTTCTCTTTTTGCAATAACTTGATTGTGAATATCTTCTTTTGTTTTGCCGGTGAGCTTGTAGAAGAAGAAAGGAACACCTGCAAGGAACATCATAAGACCATGAAAAATGGTATAGAAGAACAGCATCAATATTTTGGTATTAAGAGTCTGTTCCGGTTCAGGAATAAGTTCTGTTGGCTGGATATACTGGATAATGGAATCTTCACCATAAAGGATTTGAGGAGAAAGAGCAGATGCAACAGTACCACTTATCATTGTACCGATACCGATAACAAATGGAAGCGTTGCATCAAGTCGTTTGCTTGTTTTAAGCTCGATAACCTCAAGAACGTCTGCCTGGAACATAGAGGGAAGAAGGTTTGATGCACCGAACTGAAGACCTATAAGGAACAAACAACCGATAAAGAGTATCTGCAGAACACTTGACGGTGAATTGAAATATGTGTAACCGATAATAAATGCAATTGTGTTTGCAATAACGGAATAAATACCTGATGCAATATAAAGCTGTTTTGCATTGAATTTTTTAAGAAGGGCATTGATAATAAGCATACCAACTGCAGTACCAATACCTGTAGGAAGACCAAAAAGAAGGAATTTACCTGTACCTAAAAGTGCTGCGGCAAGGAAAACGCCCATATAGTTTGCGATTCCGCGAAAGCTTTTAAGGGTTTCACTGATAATAATAACCCATGCGTATTTGTTTTTAAGAACATCTGCAATACCAACAAACGGATTCTTCTTTTCCTCGCTATAAGTTATACGCTCCTTCATAAAGCGCATACCAATGAGAGTAATCATTGTACCAACAACACTGATAAGGGAAGCACCGATGATATATTCAAGATATTCTCTGTTGGGATTATCGGGAGAAACTGCCTTGATAATTTCATCAATAACAAGAACAACAACCAATGGCGCAGAGTTACCAACCGCACTTGAAATACTACGGAAAGAAATAACCTTATCCCGTTCTTTATTGTTCGGTGTTGTAACATAAGAAACTAGGTTAATTGCATTACCGAAGCTACAACAAGCACCGTGGAGCATACCGATTGTTATAAGGTAAATCATAAGAAGAGTACCTGTAAGTCCATCGGGAGTGTAGAAGAGAAGAAGTGTTACAATACCCATAGGAATTGCAACCGCATTTACAATAGGAATAAATTTTCCTCGTTTGCCAATTTTACGGTTATCAATAATAAGCGCATAAACGAAGCTCATTACAAAGCCTGCAACGCTTAAAAATGCATTGTAAAATGAAACATCGCCATCTTCCATTCTCAGAACGTTTACAAGATATGCCTGACGATAAGAACCAACCATACCTGTCATCATTGTGTAAAAGAAAATAGCTGCAAGATAGAATACCATTTCTTTAGTGTGAATATGCTTTTGCTCTAACGGGTTTTTTATTTTGTTTTCCAAAACATCACAACCTTTATTTATATATCGTTAATTATAACTTCACAATACGCTTTTTGCAATATCGGCACTCATTTTAGCATCCTTAGCATAAAAATCTGCACCGATTTTTTCTGCATATTCAGGTGTTAAAACCGCTCCGCCAACCATAATTTTGCAGTCAGCTTTAGCTTCTCTTAATGCTTTTATGCTTTGTTCCATAGCAGGAAGAGTTGTTGTCATAAGAGCAGAAAGTCCAACAAGCTTCACATTATATTCCTTTTGTGCCTTAACAATCTCTTCAACAGCAACATCTCTGCCTAAATCAATTATATCATAGCCGTAATTTTCGAGAACTGTTTTAACAATGTTTTTTCCTATATCGTGAACATCACCTTTAACCGTTGCAAGAATAATTTTACCCTTACTTTCAGATTGGGTGTTGTTCTTTTTCATTGTTTCTTTTATAACCTCAAAGCAAGCACCTGCCGCATCAGCAGCTCTCATAAGTTGTGGCAAAAAGAGCTTCCCACATTCAAAGCCTGCACCTACTTTATCAAGGGCAGGTATTAAAACATTGTTTATAAGGTCTTGTGCATCGGTTTCTTTTAACTCTTTTTCAGTTAATTCTGCACCTTGATTTTTAAGACCTTTTTCAATACATTCGGCAATTGTCAGCATTTTTTTCTCTTGAACAGCAGATTTTTCACCTGCGAAAGCAGAAATATACTGAACTGAATCTGTATCAATCTTTTTAAGCACCTTGTATGCTCTGACTGCACCCATCATTGATGGTGTGTTTGGATTCATAATCGGTAAATCAAGACCATTTTCAAGAGCAAGGGTTACAAAAGCAGTATTCACGACCTCTCTTTGAGGTAAACCAAATGAAACATTAGACACACCTAATGTGGTTTTTACTCCGAATTTCTCTTTAACCTGCTTCATAGCATCTAATGTTGTCTGTGCTGCAGATTGATTTGCGCTGACAGTCATTGTAAGGCAGTCAATAATTATATCACCCTTTGGAATACCGATTTGTATCGCGCGATTTATTATTTTCTCCGCAATTTCAACTCTTTTTTCTGCAGTATCGGGAATACCACTTTCATCAAGAGTAAGCCCAACAATTGCTGCACCATATTTTTTTGCAAGAGGCAGAACTGTTGAAAGAGATTTTTCTTCCCCGTTAACTGAATTTATAATCGCTTTTCCTGTATAAATTCTCAGTGCTTTTTCAAGCACCTCAGGAGATGTGGAGTCAAGCTGTAAGGGAAGACCGAGCGAGCCCTGCAGAGAGGTAACAACCTTTTGCATCATTTCTTCTTCGTCAATTTCGCTATGACCTACATTAACATCAAGAATATCTGCTCCTGCTTCTACCTGAGAAAGCCCCTCATTTAAAATATAATCGAGGTCATTATTTTCAAGAGCTTCTTTGAATTTCTTTTTACCCGTGGGATTAATTCTTTCGCCGATAACCCTTGGCTCATTAAGAACAATCGACGTTGTGGCGCCACTTACTACACCGGTAATACTTAATGACTTTTCTTTGATTTCTGTATTTTCGAGCATCCTCTTAAGTGAAGCAATATATTCGGGACTTGTTCCGCAACAGCCCCCAAGAATTACTGCACCTTTTTCATAGAATTTTGCCATTAATAAAGCAAACTCTCCGGGACACATTGAATATTTCCCTGTTTTTAAATCGGGAAGCCCTGCGTTTGGTTTTACTATTACAGGAACGGAGGAATATTTTAAAAATTCTTCTACAACCCCTGACAATTTGTCAGGACCTAAAGAGCAGTTAAGCCCCACCGCATCTGCTCCTACAGCAATAAGTGTTACTGCTACTGCAGAGGGAGTGCTGCCATTCATTGTAAGACCGTTTTCATCAAAGGAAAGTGTTACTGTTACAGGTAGTTTTGTATTTTCTTTCGCTGCTAAAAGAGCAATTCTTGCCTCTCTTAAATCAGTAAAGGTTTCAAGGCAGATAATGTCTGCCCCTGCCTTTTCCCCGCATATTGCAACCTCTTTATAACAAGCATATGCACTATCAAAGGTCAAATCCCCTGTGGGCGCAAGGAGCTTACCCGTTGTGCTCACATCAAGAGCAACAAGTGTATCAGTTCCCTCTGCTGCTTCTTTGGCAAGAGAAATTGCTTTATTGATACATTCTTCAACTGTGTACCCGGAGCCTTCCAATTTAAAGGCGTTTGCTCCGAATGTATCTGCCATAACAACATTGCTTCCTGCATCTATGTAGGCTTTATGTATTTCTTTCACCCATTCCGGATGGTCAAAAACTGCATTGACTGTATCTTCCTCGGGCAAAAGTCCTTTTTTTATAAGCTCTGTTCCGAAACCACCATCAAGGAGAATATATTTATTTTTCAGTAATTTTTCAAATGTCATAAAATCACCTCTTTACTAAAAACACCGCGAAAAGGCTCCGCGGTGCTTGGTTTTATTTATGATAAAGCTTTTTACTTTCGTAATGAGGCTCACAAGTAAGGTTTATTCCCAATTTTCTGAATGTATCTCTGTCAACCTGGGAAAGAATAACTGTGGCATGAGCTTCACTTCCCTTAAGCGCTTTGAGAGCATCAAAGGCTTTTTTAGCATCAGATGAATCTACCGCGCTCATTGTAAGAGCGATAAGCACCTCATCAGTATGAAGTCTCGGGTTGTGATTACCGAGAATACTTGTTTTCAAATCCTGAATTGGCTCAATAATTTTTCTCTCTATAAGAAGAGCACTGTCATCAATACCCGCCACAACCTTCAAAGCATTAAGAAGTGCTGCGGATGCGGAGCCTAAAAGGTCGCTTGTTTTACCTGTTACAATTGTTCCGTCAGGAAGCTCAATTGCAACTGCGGGTCTGTTTCCCGTTGTTTCACTTTTAACAAGAGCCGCTTTAACTGTGGGACGCTCTGTTTCAACAGTAATACCCGCCTGATTCATAAGGCTTTCGATTTTCGCAATAGCACCATCATTCTTGTGACCCGTTTTCTTATCACAAAGAGATGCAAAATATCTTCTTACAATTTCTTCATAAGAAGCTTTTCTGCACACTAAATCGTCTGAAATGCAGTAACCCACCATATTAACGCCCATATCGGTAGGTGATTTATAGGGGCTTACACCCTCAATTTTTTCAAAAATAGCATTAAGAACAGGGAAAACCTCAACATCACGGTTATAGTTAACGGTAGTTTTGCCGTACGCCTCAAGGTGATAGGGGTCAATCATATTAACATCGTTAAGGTCTGCAGTTGCCGCTTCATAAGCAAGGTTAACAGGATGCTTGAGAGGTAAATTCCAGATAGGGAAGGTTTCAAATTTGGCATATCCTGCTTTGTTGCCACGTGCATTTTCGTGATAAAGCTGAGAAAGGCAAGCAGACATTTTACCGCTACCGGGACCCGGAGCAGTAATAACAACAAGAGGGCGAGTGGTTTCAATATAATCATTTTTACCGAAGCCATCTTCACTGACGATTTTCTTCACATTATAAGGGTAGCCATCAATTGTATAGTGAACAAACGCTTTGATTCCGAGGGTTTCAAGCTTTTCCTTGAACTTAATTGCGGCAGGTTGACCGCTGAATTGGTTAATGACAACACTACCTACGAAAAGACCTGCGCTTGCAAAAGCATCCATAAGGCGCAAAACGTCGCTATCGTAGGTTATTCCATAGTCACCTCGGATTTTGTTGCTTTCAATATCTCCCGCAGAAATAACAATAACAATTTCCGCATGGTCTTTAAGGTTTAAAAGCATCTGGAGCTTACTATCGGGCTTAAAGCCGGGAAGAACTCGTGATGCATGAAAATCATCAAAAAGCTTACCGCCGAATTCAAGATAGAGCTTACCGCCGAATTCGTCAATACGCTTCATAATCTGTTCTGACTGTTTTTCGATATACATATCGTTGTCAAAACCGATTTTCTTTTGAAAAACCATAAAAACCACCCTTTCACAAAATATAATTCTATCATTCCACTTCTGTTTTGTCAACGGAAAAACCTACTGATTTATTGACTTTAATTTGTATAAGTTGTATTATTAAAATAGATAAATTTGCAATTTAATTTAAGGAGTATATATATGGAACAGTTCTTTGACAGATTTAAAATCGACTGCTCACCCGTAGCACACGAAAGTCATACCATTGTCCGTAATGGAGTAAGGCTTACTGTGCTTACCCCTTGCCTTTTACGCGTTGAAACACAGAGCAAAGGAAAATTCTGTGATGAACCCACTCAGAGTGTATGGTTCAGGGATTTCAACAAACCCGAATTCAAGGTTAATGAATCAAGCGGTACCATTGAAATCAAAACAACAAAAGCAAATTTCCTTTATAATCTCAAAACAAAAAAGATGGTGCGCATTAAATTGCGCGATGGTAGAGTTGTTACAAACTACAAAGCAGGAAACCTTAAAGGTACTTGCCGTACTCTTGATATTACCGCAGGTGTTATTACCCTCGGTGACGGTGTTTGTTCAAGAAACGGCGTTGCTATTCTTGACGACAGCGATACCCTCGTTCTCAAAGAAGATGGCTCAATTTTACCAAGAAAGCACAAAGGCTCTGATGAATATTATTTCGCATATGGCAACGATTATGTAGGCGCAACAACTGACCTCTATAATTTAACCGGCAAAGTTCCGCTTATCCCCCGATATGCACTCTCTAACTGGTGGAGCCGTTACAAAGCATATACGCAGGAAGAATATCTCAACCTTATGGACCGTTTCAAAGAGGAAGAAATTCCTGTAACTGTTGCAACTGTTGATATGGACTGGCACTGGGTTGACATCAAAGGTAAATTCGGTAAAGACAGCCACAAGGTTTTTCCTCATCAGAACCTTATGGAATATGTTTATGATGTATGGTCAGCAGGTTGGACCGGTTACAGCTTTAACACAGACCTTTTTCCCGATCCTGCAGGCTTCCTTAAAAAGCTTAAAGACGATGGATATAAAGTAACCTTTAATCTTCACCCCTCTCAGGGTGTTCGTTGGTTTGAAGACCAATACGAAGAAATGTGTCAGGCTATGGGGCAGGATTCTTCAAAGAAGCAACCTGTTAAGTTTGATATTACAGATAAGAAATTCACCGAACATTATTTCAAGGTGCTTCACCACCCATATGAGAAAATGGGCGTTGATTTCTGGTGGATTGACTGGCAACAGGGCACAAAAACCCCCGTTCCCGGTCTCGACCCTCTCTGGGCTTTGAATCACTACCATTTCTACGATAATGCAAAGAATAACAACAGACCCCTTATTCTTTCACGTTTTGCAGGTGCAGGCTCACAGCGTTATCCCTTGGGCTTCAGCGGTGACACAACTCAGACCTGGTCTGCTCTTGACTTCCAACCAGGCTTTACCGCAACCGCATCAAACATCGGTTATCCTTGGTGGAGCCATGATATCGGCGGTCACTGTATGGGTAAAAAGGATGATGAGCTCTACACCCGTTGGGTACAGTTGGGTGTGTTCAGCCCCGTTATGCGACTTCACTCCACAAATAATGAATTTGCCGGTAAAGAACCTTGGAACTATAGTGGTCCCGTTGAGAAAATCGCAAAAGATTATCTTCGTCTTCGTCATAAGCTTCTTCCTTATATTTACACAATGAACTACCGTACTCATACCGAGTGCCGTGCAATATGCGAGCCTATGTACTATGCATATCCCGAAAGAAAGAGTGCTTACGAATGTAAAAATCAGTTCTTCTTCGGTACAGAGCTTATTGTTGCTCCCATCACAGAGCACACCTCAACTGACAACAATATGGCAAGTGTTAATGTCTGGATTCCCGAAGGAAGATACACTGATATTTTCACAGGCAGAATTTACTGTGGCAAGCGTTTTGTAAGAATGTACAGAGATATTGAGAATATTCCCGTACTGGCAAAAGCAGGCGCAATTATCCCTATGAGCGCAGACGACAGAACAAACGACTGCTCTAACCCTGTTGATATGGAGCTTCTTATTTACAGAGGTAATAATACATTTAAGCTCTACGAAGACGATGGTGAAAGCCTTTCTTATCAGAATGGTGCTTTCTGCAAAACTCCTTTTACTGTTAAAGAAAACGGCTCTTCTGTTTACTTTACAATTGACAAAGGCGAGGGCGATGTAAGTGTTGTTCCCGAAAAGAGAAATTACAAGCTCTTCTTCAAAGATATTGTAAGCGGTGAAATCACACTTAAGGTTAACGGCAGAAAACGTGCTCTTAAAACCGAAAAAGGCAAAACTGTTACAATCCTTCTTGACGGAATTGCTCCCACTGATACAGTTGAAATTGAATTTCTTGACTGCGTATATCTTACAAATATTGATAAAAAACAGGCTCTTGTTGAAACAATTTCAAAATATCAGATGAGTACTGATAAAAAGGGTCTTCTTTTCACAGAATTCCTTAAAACAGAGAAGCCTTTGCCTCCTATGGCAGATAATTTCACAGGACCCATTGAAGAAATATTGGCTTTATACAGAGGCTGATATAAAGTTGAAAATTGAAAATGGAAAGTGGCAAGTTTCGGGACCTGCGGTCGACATTATAAAGTCGCCAGTCGCCAGCTGCTAGTATAGATGGTCTGCGACGCTATTATATATAAAAGGATTTGTGTTATGTCAGTTATTGATATATTAAAAGATAATGCTTCTGATTATGGTATTGAAATTAATCAGGATTTAGCAAAAAAATTAGAAATTTACGGCAGACTTTTAAAAGAGTGGAATGATAAAATTAATCTTACTGCCATCAAGGATGACGAGGGAATAGCAATTAAGCATTTTCTTGACTGTCTTCTTGTAAGTAAGGTTGTCGATTTTAAGAGCGGAATGAATATTATTGATGTTGGCACAGGCGCAGGCTTTCCGGGTCTTGTTATTGCTGCCGCATTTCCTGATGTTAACGTTACCCTTCTTGATTCAACAGGCAAGAAGCTTAAAGCCGTGGAGAATATGGCAGAGGAAATGGGCGTTGAGAATGTAAAAATCATTCATTCAAGAGCTGAGGATACAGGAAAAAATCCTGAATTTCGCGAGAAATATGACTTTGCAACTGCAAGAGCTGTTGCAGAGCTCCGAGTTCTTTTGGAATATACCTTACCTTTTGTGAAAAAAGGTGGTTCATTCCTTTCTCTTAAAGCCGCTGCTGCAAAAGAGGAAATTGATGGTGCAGGCAACTCTTTAAAAACTCTTGGCGGTAAAATTGACAGCATAAATGACTTCACCTTACCCGGCGGAGATACAAGAGCTATCATAAATGTGAAAAAGATTTCGCAAACTTCGCCAAAATATCCGCGCCCTTCGGCACAAATCGCCAAAAAACCTTTATAAACCTATCAAAACAAAGCATTTTCAGTCGAATTCACCCGACCGAAAATGCTTTATTTTTTTCTTTTTTAGTGTTATAGTGTTGTCAAAGAGAGACGGACAAGGCTTTGTGGATGAATTCAACTCAAGAGAGGAACCCCAATGATAAAATCATCAAAAAGCAAAGCAAATTGTCAAATACAACTTATTCCCCATGATTTAATAAAACCAAATCCCCAACAACCTCGTGTCAGGTTCGACTATAACGAGCTTGAGGGTCTGGCATGCTCCATAAGAGCAAATGGTATGCTCCAACCTATAAATGTCAGAACACTGGGTGACGGAGCATTTGAACTTATTTCAGGCGAACGTCGTTTGAGAGCAGCACGAATGATAGGCATGACCAAAATACCTTGTATTGTAATGGATGTATCTGACCAGCAATCCGCTCTTTTTGCAATTATAGAAAATATTCAAAGAGAAAACCTGGATTTTTTCGAAGAAGCAGTTGCAATTGACCGTCTTATGACCGAACACGGTCTTTCTCAGGACGAAATAGCCAACAAGCTCGGAAAAGCACCCTCAACGCTTTCAAACAAATTGCGACTTTTACGACTTCCTGATGAAATCCGAGATAAAATTTCTTATTCAGGGCTTTCCGAGCGTCATGCAAGAGCACTGCTCACCCTACCCGATAATTCCACAAGAAAACGAGTTCTTGATATGGTAATAGAACGCCATTTAACCGTTGCGGAAACAGAAAGACTTATCCAGGATGTTCACCGCAGAAGAAAAGCTCCCCGAAAGCCACAGACGAAAGCCTATAAGGATATGCGGATTTTCTTAAACACCTTAAATCACGCAGTTGATATAATCAGAAAAGCCGGAATTGAAGCGGATACCGCAAAAAGCGAAACGGACGAATATTTCGAATATGTAATACGAATTTCAAAGCCTGAAGAAGCAAATATGGTAGCAATTACTACGCAGGCGATATAATAGCTGCCAGTCACCAGTCGCCAGCTACCAGTATAAAAAAGTATTGGAAGCCTTATATAATATTCGGAAGCAACGCTTCCCCGAACCTCTTCACTTTTCACTATTAACTCTTCACTGTTTGTGAAGCAAACCCGGTATAATCTCCTTATGGAGTTTATATAGTGGCGCAAGCCACAGCCATATCTTTCTCTTTCACACCCCACATCCACAGCGGAAAACCATCGTCACAAGGCGGTGGTTTTCTGCTTTTATAAAAGCTTATCGGTCAGGTGCAAATCAAATGATTTACACCTGACCGACTTGTTAATTAATATTTA